>NZ_JAUBSB010000010.1:29090-147857 GCF_036702135.1 Microcoleus sp. LAD1_D3
GTACCAGTTGTCGGTGTCGGCGTCGGAGTACCAGTTGTCGGTGTCGGCGTCGGAGTACCAGTTGTCGGTGTCGGCGTCGGAGTACCAGTTGTCGGTGTCGGCGTACCAGTTGTCGGTGTCGGCGTCGGAGTCGGCGGCGGTGGCGCTACATCGTTATCCGTAATCGCCACTGTCACCCCTGGAACCACAACCACATTATACTTAGCATCACCACCGCTCACACTGTGAGTGATAGTACCGCTGTGCGCGCCTTCGACAACCGTATCATCAACAGCTTTCACGGTAACGGTTTGAACACTATCCCAATTAAGGGGAGTGAAATTCACAGGGGCGATCGCCTGAATCTGCTCACCTGTTGTGAGAGTGATAGTTACTGAGGCATTCGGCTGGCTGTTGAGTTTGACTGTATAACTGCCATCCGCCCCGCCTTCTGTAGCAGTTGTGTTCGTCGCAGAAATGCTGACACCTACTGTGTCGTTGTCGGTAATAGCTACATTTACATCCTGAATTGCCGTGCCGCTATACTTAGTGTCGGTACTGGTAACAGTGTGAGCGATCGTCCCGCTGTGCGTACCTTCGGCTTTGCTATCGTCGGTAGCGGTGACTGTGACTGTTTGGGCAACATTCCAATTCGTGCTGTCAAAGATCACAGGGGCGATCGCATTTATTTCACTTCCGGCATTAAAGTTAATGGTAACAGGAGCGATCGGCTGTGACGTTAACTTGATCTCATAGCTGCCCGCCGCGCCGCCTTCTGTAGCAGTTGTTGTGGGAGTAATAGAAATACCAGCGGTATCATTATCCTGATTGCTAAGGCTAACATCCGCTACGTCTCGGTTGCTGTAATTCGCATCTGTACTAACAGCAGCAGCCGTGACAATTTTGTAGTCAATATTGCCGTCAGCAATGCTATCATTAACCCCTGTTACTGTCACGGGCTGCGGTGTATTCCAGTTAGCCGGAGTGAAAGTTAAGCTATTAGCCGAAACTGTTCCCTCTGCAACATTGTCATTGCTCAAACCGATAGTCACATCAGCAGTCGGCTGAGTATTCAGAACCACAGTAAAGTTAGCAGTGCTGCCATCTTCACCAGTAGTTAATCCTGCCGTCGGATTTACCGTAATTCCCGGAGTTTCATTGTCACTGTTGGTGACGGTGACATCATCAGGATCGAGGTTATTGTAATTAACATCGGTAGTCAGAGCAGCAGCCGTGACAATTTTGTAAACTTGAGCGCCATCAGCTACCACATCGTCAACGCCAGTTACCGTTATTGTTTGTTCACTGTAGTTAGTGGGAGTGAAAGTTAAGCTATTAGTCGAAACTGTTCCCTCTGCTAGATTGAAACCACTCAAATCGATGGTAACGTTAGCTGTTGGTGCAGCGTTTAATTTGACTGTAAATTCTGCCTTACCGCCAACTTCTGTTGTTGATATTGCCTTTGGAGTGACAGTGATGCCGGCAGTGTCATCATTTTTGATAGTAGCCGTAGCGGTAGCCGTCGCAATAGTCGGTGCGCCACCCGGTGAAACTGAATTTGATAAAGTAATGGCAACAGTTTCATCCGGTTCTATATTGCCATCTCCCACCACATCCAAAGTAACAGTCTTGGATGTTTCCCCCGCAGCAAAACTAATTTTTCCAGTGGCAGCCGTTGCCCCAGAACTCCCGCCGATATTGTTGTAATCAGTGCCGTTGGTCGCAGTGCCGGTAATGGCATAATCTACGGTACTCCAAAGTTCCGTGCTACCGCTGCGAGTAATAGTAAATGTCGCAGGAGTTTGGCCGGAATTGCCTTCGGTAATAGTGGGATTGTCGGCAACAATTGAGTAAGAACTATTCCTATCCAATATAGCCACTTTCGCTTGACTCGTACCGCCAACAACACCGCCTGTAATCGCACCCAAATTGAGAACTATTTGTTCGTTACTGTCAACGATATTGTCAGCTTTAATAGTTACTGCAATATTCTGGGTGAGAGTAGTAGTGCCGGCAGAGAAAGTAAGGGATGTAGTTGAAAGAGTGTAGTCTGCATCTTGAGTAGCTGTGCTACTGGAGTCGATGACAATTGGTACAGTTACATCACTTAAGGGAGTGCCACCGCTGATAGTAACCGGGACATCAATTAGTGTGTCAGTCGTGCCTTCAGTGACGTTGTAAGTGTTACCTATTTGGGGAGGAACGAAGGATACCGTAGTGGGTGTATTCAGCAGCACCGAAATGTTACCTGAACCGTTGTTCGTTACTGCCAAATCCGGGAGAGTATCAGCATTAAAGTTGCCGGCAATAATGGACGTTGGACTTGTCCCCGCAGCAAAGTTAATGGGTGCACTAAAACCGCCATTGCCGTTGCCTACTAAAATTGCAGCGCCGCTGGTTCCTGTTACTGCTAAGTCAAGTCTGCCATCTCCGCTAAAGTCTTTCACAACAATGCCTTGCAGCTCTGCCCCCGCGTTAACAGTAGTGGCCGGGCCAAAGCCACCAGTGCCATTTCCCAATAGAATTGAGACACTGTTAGAGCTGCCATTAGCTGTGGCCAAGTCGAGGTAAGTGTCTCCGTTAAAGTCCCCAGTGGCGATCGAATTTGGACCTTGCTCAACCCCAAAGTTAGTAGCTGCACCAAATCCCCCCGTGCCATTTCCTAACAGAATTGAGACATTATTAGAGAGGCCGTTGGCAACGGCTAAGTCTGGGAAACTGTCAGCGTTAAAGTTGCCTACAACAACGGAACCAGGAATCGCACCAACATTGAAATTAGTGGCAGCCCCAAAGCTGCCAGCACCATTTCCCAACAAAATTGAGACGCTACCAGAAGCACCTTGAGGATTAGCGTTTACCACTGCTAAATCGAGGAAAGTGTCGGTGTTAAAGTTCCCGACAGCTATTGAAAGGGGAGTATTACCCACATTGAAATCATTACCTAAATAGAAGCCACCAGTACCATTTGCTAACAGAATTGAGATATTACTACTATTTACTACTGCTAAGTCGGGGAAGTTGTCATCGTTAAATAGTCCCGATGTGACGTAAAGCGGACTTGAACCTACGACAAAGTTGGTAGCCGTGCCAAAACCCCCTGTGCCATTCCCTAACAAAATGGAAATGTTGTCGTCATTCTGGTTTGTCACTACCAAGTCGGGGAAGGTATCAGCGTTGAAATCCCCTACATTAATACCTTTGGGACTTGACCCCGCGCCAAAATTAGTCGCAGCACCAAAACTATTCAAAACATACTCGTAACCCGCTAACACTTCGAGTTCAAATACCAGCGGCGTTTCAAATTTCCCGGTTCTGACTTCCAGTTCCCAGTCGCCGCCCTTTGCTACACTTCCCGTGAGGTTTTGGGAAGCGGCAACACTAGCCCCAGTTAACTCACTCAAGCGTTTGACAAATGCTTTTCCTGTCTCGCCTGCTGCTACTGAGCACCCGTACAGCAGGATATTAGGTCGATTTTTGCTCCTTGAGTCGGTTTGTGGCGAAAACCATTGCTGTAGAGAATCCCGATCGCACTCTATATCATCTAAACTCAAGCTACTGTCGCCCAGTTGCAAGCTGCCGGGAGCACCGTGAGAAACAATGTGAATGCTGTCAATATTGGTACGAAGAGCTAAAATATCAGTAATTTGGTCGATCGCATCCCGGTTCCCATCCAAAACGACTACTTCCGTACCCGGTTTTACCCCGGCAATCAAACTTTGATAATTTTCAACTTGAGTGTCGATAAAGGCGATCACACTTGGTGAAACTTGATTATTTAAATTTGGCATACTGCACCTACTAATAGCTAAAAAAAGACAATGATTCCCCTGTTTCGCGACTTGCGTCCGAAACACTTTCTGAAGGTTGTAGTAACCATAACTGTTTTTTCTAAAAATCTATATAAAGTTTTCTTTATAAACACTTTTGTAATTAAAGTTTTGATAAAGTTGGGGAATTTTATTAAGTAATATTACGAATGAGCCAGCGCGAGGTGGATGACATAACACAAAAATACTTCAATAGCAAGTGTGATTATACGGAAATATTAAAAGCGGGATTTTTGATACATATCTGCGATCGGGGCGGGTTTACTATATTATGGGTTTTAGGCAATTATTGTTGGTAAAACCCGCCCCTACGAGTTATCCGTGACAATCTTTAGGGGCGATCATACTTACTTCAAACCCCCATCTATCCCTGCTAAAATCCCCTCAGCCTCCCCGCACAAAGCAGCATGACAGCAACCGTTACTCGCCAACAATCCCCCCCACTGACTCACATCTCCCCGGTTATATTGCAAAGTAGAACCGTCAAAACGAGTAAATTGACCGCCCGCTTCAGTCAAAATTAATTCCGGTGCCGCTAAATCCCAATCTTTAGGCGCAGACTTTCCCGAAAGTGCAATATAAACATCAGCTTTTTGCTCCACAATTGTCGCAATTTTACAGCCGATACTGCCGACAGCTAGTTGATTTTGACAAGGCAGTTTTTGTAACAATTGATTAAAGCGATCGCCCCGGTGACTGCGGCTAGTTACTATAGATAAATCTGCCACTCTATTTCGCGCAGAAACCTGCAACTTTACCGCAGAACCGTCCCGACTTTCCCCAAAAGCGCCCCCATCGCGGATTGCGTAATAAATTTTTTGCTGTTGGGGCCAAGCCACAACTGCCAATACTGGTCTCCCCTCGAATGCTAAAGCAATGTGAACGGCAAATTCACCTGTCCTGTCAATAAAATCTCGCGTTCCATCCAAAGGGTCAATAATCCAAACCCAACTTTGAGGTAAGGGAATTTGACCGTTTTTTTCTAAATAAGATTTGTAAGTTTCTTCGGTGAGATAGCCAAATTCTGCATTCCCTAAAGCCGACTGCAATTCGTCGAGAATGTAAGAATTGACAGCGACATCGGCGGCGGTGACGGGGCCATCTTTTTTTTCTTGGATGTCGAGGTTAGGACTGTGGGAATCCTGCCGATAATAGGATTGTAGGATATCTGATGCACTCCAGGCGATCGATCGCGAAATTTCGCTGATTTCTTCGAGATTTTTCATTAATTTCTTTTTTTTTAACCGCAGATGAACCCAGATGAACGGGGATTTCAGTAGGGGCGGTGCCCCCGTGCCCGCCCCTGGGAACCATACATTAGCAATTACCAATTAATATGAGGATATTTCCATTCATAATAATTAGGAAACACAAAATTAGTAAACGAAACCGAAATACTAACTTCCAATGATTTTACATGATGCCACCAACCGACAGGAATAAAGATAGCCTCTCCCGGTTCCAAAATCACTTCAATAATTTTCGCATCTCTGTAAAGCGGGTATTTGTCATAATCGGGATTTTCGCCGTCAACCTTGCTGAAAACTCCGACGTGATTGTAAAGCAGAGGTGTTTGCTGCGGAGAAATCAATTTAATTAGTTTGCGACCAGACACTTGAGCTAAAATTAAATTAACTGGGTCGTGGTGTAGTGGCGTAATCGTGCCTTTCGGCCCGAACCAAAAGAAAACTCTGCCTTTTGTATCCGTTGGATTGAGGTATTCTGGGAAAATTTCAATATCGTTGAATAGGGGTTTAAATTCCTCTCTTTCCAGAGTTTGGTTGTTAGCAACCATGTAGTAGTCGTTGCTAGGCCCGCCCTTGACAACCATCTCTACATATTTGCGGAACAAAACAATTTTTTTGTGATTTTCTATCTTGATTTCGTAATTAGGGTCGGAATTGCGGTTGGCTTGAATTTGTACCTCTGCATTGCCATATTTTTCTTGCAAATACTCCGGCGTCCACAACTGCAACGCTTTCCAGTTGTGCATAATATTGGTAATAATTACAGGAGTATTTTTTGCGTAGTAATTTTCGATAAAATACTCTCTGGAAAGGCTGCTTTTGCGTTCGATTGTGCCAAACTTGGAAGACAATGCAGCTAATTGAGTGTTAATCCTGAGATGCGATTCTAATTTTTGCAATAACTGCACGTACTGACTGCCTGCTTGGAAGTAGGGATGAGAGGAGATTTCCCTAACTTCTGCGGTGGCTGTTTCCGCATCTATGCCCGTACTTATTAGGGCTTGAATGATTTCTGCGTCTGGTTGATTTAATAATTTGTTAGCCGCCACCCACTGTTTCATATTGTCGGGAATTTCTTGTTTGCTTGGGGTGAGTAGATTGGGCAAGTTTTGTGTCAGCCATTCTAGGTTAACTTGCTGTTGTTCTGTTAGGGTAATCCGCAAAGGGGGAAGGGTGATAGTTAGGGGTTGGGTGTCAGGCATGATTCGGGTATGTTGTTTTGGGAGTGTTTTGTGTGACTTTAACTTGTCTTACTAATATAGCAATTTTGTTAACGAACCGCGAAGGCGCTAAGGGCGCGAAGGAAGGAAGAGAAGAGAGAAGTTCACAAATTTTGTCGAGGTTGCTGTCAGGATTTTAACTTAACAGGTGTTGCTAGTTCAACTTTTCTATCTTTGAGTGGTTTTAACCGGATAGTTTGGTTAATTTTAATTAAAAATTAACTCTTATTCATCCAGGCGCGGGTTCCGAAGTTTTTGCAGGAATGGGAAGCGATTTTAGCCGCTGCGGTGAGAGTATCGGTAAAGTTATTTTGCAAAATGTAGTGACAGAAAGCGCCGTGAAAGATGTCGCCAGCGCCTAAAGTGTCTGTGGCTTGAATTTGAGGTACTTCTATACTGCTGTAAGTGCCATTGCTGAGGTATAAAATTGATTGTTCGCCACGAGTGATGGCAATATTGGGAATTCCGGCTGCTGACAGGTAAGCAAAGACTTGTTCTGAATTGTCGCAGTCGGGTGGATGAAAATTATCGGAACATACCGCCCATTCAACCAAAGGCAATATTTCCTCTAATCCGGGTTTCCAACTGCCACCGTCGAGGACAATAGGAATATTTTTTGACTTGGCAAGTTGAGCAATTTCTTTGCTGGCTGCGATTTGATGTCCGTCAAGCAGTACAATACTAACTGATGTTAAAATATCCTGGTTAATTGTTTGACTGTCAACTTGCGATTTCGTAGCATTAATGGAAATTACCGATCGATCGCCCGTTGCTTCAGTTACAATAATCGAGGAAACTGGCGGCGAGTGCGATCGCCCGGGTTCCAAATCAATTATCCTGACATTATACTCCGCTAAGTCTGCACGAATTAATTGGGCGATCGCGTGAGTGCCCAAAACACCAGCCCATACCGCCACATTCCCCAAATAGCTAAAAGTGACCGCAGCATTTGCCGCCGGCCCGCCCGCAGCAATGGTACAATCAGAAGCAACAACTTTCTGATTTTCACCCGGAGGCTTCCCGGCCAAATAAACTAAATCTAAAGTCGCCAATCCCAAAAACAATCCAGTTTTCATATCTTCTTAAATATGTGGCATGGGCGTCCCACCTGTGTCCCATCTGCGGTTAAAAAATCCCAATCTTAAAATGCAAGCAAATCCCAATACAGGAACACTTTACATCGTAGGAACCCCGATCGGCAACCTCGAAGACATGACCTTTCGCGCCATCCGAATCTTGCAAACAGTAGACTTCATCGCCGCCGAAGATACCCGCCATACAGGCAAACTCTTGCACCATTTTCAAATCAAAACTCCTCAAATCAGCTATCACGAACACAACCAACACCAGCGACTTCCCGAACTCATCGACAAACTGCTTTTAGGCAAAGATATTGCCCTTGTCACCGATGCCGGAATGCCTGGAATTTCTGACCCCGGATACGAGTTAGTCAAAGCCTGCGCCGATGCTAATATTAACATTATTCCGATTCCCGGCCCTACCGCCTGCATTGTTAGCCTAACTGCATCAGGATTACCCACAGAGAGATTTGTATTTGAAGGTTTCTTACCCGTGAAAGGTCAAGAACGCCAACAGAGTTTAGAAGCTTTGCAAATACAATCCCGCACTATAATATTATACGAATCTCCGCACCGATTGCGACAAACTTTACAAGATTTAGCAAATAGTTTGGGAAGTGACAGACAGATTGTGCTGGCGAGGGAGTTAACTAAAATGCACGAAGAGTTTTGGCGTGGTAGTATGGAAAGTGCGATCGAGCTTTACACCAATCGCGAACCCCAGGGAGAATTTACCCTCGTAATTGCTGGCATCCAAACAGCCGCACCAATATTTTCCGAAGACGCCATTAAAGCAGAATTGCAAACATTAATTGCAGAAGGCATAAGTCGTTCCCAAGCCAGCCGCCAGCTAGCGCAACAAACATCCCTCCCCCGCCGCCAAATCTACCAACTCGCCCTCACAATAGGCGACAATGAATCACTAGACCAACCCGTAGATGACTTGTGAATATCTCTCTTCTCCTCTGTGCCCTCTGCGGTTAAATAAAAAAAGCTAGATACTCACACTCAGAATTATATGGTACGCGGAAACTACGATCGACAAAAACCATATTTACGCAACCCCCACATCAACAAACCAATCGCCGAAATTTATGCAGACTTAGACGCCTTTACCTGGGAGATATTTGAAGACCAACCCCACCGCTTCGATACCGTCAGTTTCTACGTCTTGCTTCCCCCACTGTTTTACGAAGGGCGTTTCATCAAAGGAATTTACTTCAGCGAAGCAGTCGAACTCATCAACAAACTATTTCCCCAACTTTCCTCAGTATTTTTCTCCTTCACCTATTCCCCCGGAATCTCCTACTCCTGGGCCCCCATAGCTGACGCCTACTCCAGTTTATACAAAAACCCGCAGCGAGAAAAATGGTTTCGCGAAACTTATCCCGATCGCGCCCACAAACCAATCATACCACTGCAAGACACCGACTTCATCAACGAATACTTAATTTCCCCGCGCAACGTCCCCGCCAAAGACATCGACTTGCTAGCCGTCGCCCGAATTTCCGAAGAAAAAAATTTGCCAATTATTGCCAAAGCCTTAAAAGTTTACCGCCAAAAATATCCGCAGAAACCAATAAAATTAACAGTAGTCACCGGCCACGAATTTGATGCTAACAACCTGAAAACTCTCGACGAGTACGCATTAAAAGAATGGCAACAAGTGGAGGCAATTTTAACCAATCCCTCCGACTACATTAACTTAGTGCCAAGAGTTGACTACTACAGCGAAATCCCCACATATTATTCGCGAGCCCAAGCATTCGTCCTCGGTTCCCTCCTAGAAGGAAAAAACCGGGGAATTACCGAAGCCATGAGTTGCAACGTACCAGTAATTTGTTTTGAAGAATTCAACCAATACGCCAGAGGAAACTCGCCAGTTTTCCCCGAAGGTGCGGGTCTTTACGCCAAATTTGACCCAGAATCTCTCGCAGATACTATATATACAGTATTGGAAAATCAAACAGAATTCAAACCGCGATATCAGTATTTAAAGCATTGCGGGCGCAAGAACTTTTTCAATATTTGTATAGACAGTTTTCCTTACTATCAGCACAACATTCCCGACTACAAACCGGGAGATGCTATTAACAATTTATGGCTAGATTTAGCAGTTCAACAAAATTATCAAGTTAGCTTAAACAGCTTTTTGTACGGAGGTTCTCCCTTGTCTCATATTCGCGGGACAAATGCGATTCAGCAAAATCTTGGCGAGTTAACTAAGTTTCAATGACAGATAATTCGGAATGATGAAACCACAGAGGACACAGAGGAAGAGAAGAGAGAGAGATGAATAATTCTGATGTCAACGGGATTTGAGATTAGCCTTCATAGCGAGGACTTTCGCTAAAAGCCCCGTGGAATTCATTCCCTAGCGACTGGTAGATGGTCGGCTTCAGTTGACACCCATGCCCTCTGCCCTATGCCCTATGACAATATCCTCAAAAATCTTACTGGCTAAAACTCTAGCAAAATTCACAGGAACAGCATTGCCGACCATTTTGTATCCATCAGCAATATACTTGTACTTAAAAATAAACTCATCCGGGAAAGTCTGAACTCTCGCGCACTCTCGCACAGAAAGCCGACGGTAAGGCTGAGGCGAATTGGGGTCAAAAATGCGTTTGTCTTTGCCCACCAAAAGCATTTTACTAGCTTGAGGATGGAGAGGTGCGTGTCTGCCACTTGCCTGAATTGTAAACGAAGGTTCTGACCAACTTCTAACTCGATTCCGCGACATATAAATGCTCGAAAACCCCAAATCCGCACATTCGTGATTTGGGACAGAATCGTGATAATTATCTAATTTAGCCTTAACTGACAGTGGCGCAGCCTGCAAATCAAAAATCGCATCTTTCAGCGTCAAAACCTCAGTTCCCGGTTCGGGAAACTCAAAACCAAAACCCAGAGTTTCCCGATAGCCCACAACAATCACCCTTTGCCTATCTTGCGGAACACCAAAATTTCTAGCATTCAACAACTTGTACGAAACCCGATATCCGATGTCCTCAAACTGCGATAATATATAAGTGAAAGCATCCTTGTTTCTGGGAGCCAAGATACCACTAACATTCTCAGCTAAAAAAAACAAAGGCTGCTTGTCCCGCACAATTCTGATATACTCCCAGAAAAGTTGACCCCGACAGTCATCAATCCCCCGTTTCGCCCCGGCCGCACTCCAACTTTGACAAGGAGGGCCGCCGATTATCCCAATACAGTTGGGAATTTCATCAGATTTGATTTTTCTGATATCTCTGCGATCTAAAATAGTTTCAGGATTATTGAAATTATACGTATCCCAAATAGACTTATCATATTCATTCGCCCAAACCGGATTAAACCCAGCCAAGCGAAAACCCAAATCCAACCCCCCACAACCAGAAAACAGAGAAATAATATCCAAAGCCACCTTCTTTCACCCGCAATAACTACAATAAATCAATTATAAACCTCTCTTTTCTTAGATATCTATCTCTTTCTTCTCTCTCTGCGCCCTCTGCGCCCTCTGTGGTTAATAAAAGAAATATAATTCACACACAAATAGAATTTATCATCCTCAATGAATGCAGAATCCATCCTCCAATCTTACCAACACTTCGGCGTCCATCTCGGCTTAGAAAGAATTCACCAACTTCTCCAAAAACTAGACAACCCCCACCAACAAGTACCCATTATCCACGTTGCAGGCACAAACGGCAAAGGTTCCGTTTGCGCTTATCTCTCTTCCGTACTAACAGAAGCAGGCTATCGAGTTGGACGCTACACATCCCCGCACTTAATCGATTGGACAGAAAGAATTTGCATCAACCAAAAACCGATTTCCCCAACAGAATTGCAACAGTGTCTAGAACGAGTTGTCGCCGCCACCCAAAACAACACCGAAACTCCCACTCAATTTGAAATAATCACCGCAGCAGCTTGGCTGTATTTCGCCGAACAAAAAACAGACATCGCAGTCATAGAAACTGGATTGGGCGGTAGATTAGACGCGACTAACGTTTGCGAAACACCTCTGGCTAGCGTCATCACTTCTATCAGTTTGGAACACTGGCAAATACTCGGCCCCACCGTGGCAGATATTGCTGGGGAAAAAGCGGGAATTCTTAAAGCAAAATGTCCGGCAGTTATCGGACAATTGCCAGAATCAGCTAGAATAGTAGTAGAAAAACGCATTCAAGAATTAGACTGTCCGGCAACTTGGGTAAAACCAGCAATAGATTTAGGACAAGGATTCGCAGAATATCAGTTAAATCAAAAGGCGGTTAAAATAAAATATCAATTGTCGCTGCTGGGAAAAATTCAACTAATGAATTCAGCAATTGCGATCGCAACTTTGCAAACTCTCCAAAACCAAGGATGGCAAATTTCCCCCACCGCCATCGAAAACGGTATCGCCAAAACCCAATGGCCCGGAAGACTCCAGCAGACAACTTGGAAAAACCGCAACATATTAATTGATGGCGCCCACAACCCCGCCGCAGCTATCGCCCTGCGTGAATATGTCGATAATCTTAACAGTTCCCAACCACCGATTAACTGGGTAATCGGCATTCTGGCGACTAAAGACTGCGATGATATTTTGAAAGCATTACTCAAAAAGGGCGATCGACTTTACCTAGTACGGGTACCCGATCACAACTCATCATCCCCCGCAGAATTAGCAGCCCTCGCTCAAATTATCTGCCCCGAATTAACTCTCTGTCAAGCCTTCCCCGACTTAACAACAGCTTTAGATGCTGCTGTTACAGGCGACAACCTAACAATCCTTTGCGGTTCGCTTTATCTCGTCGGCTATTTTCTGCAACAACAATCCCAAGCTTAAACGCATCAGAATTGTGTTTCTTCCTCAGTAAAGATAGGAGGCCACAATTCCGAAACGGGCAATTCCCAACCGGGAAAAAGTTCTGCTACTGTTAAGATATCGCCATTTCCTAAAACAGTCGGTTCACCTGTAGAGCGATAAATAGTCACTGTTTCTTCATCAGGATCGATCAGGATTCCGATGATCGCACCCAGTTCTATAAACTTCAAAACTTTGGTTTCTATAGGCTTAATGCGATCGCTCTGAGATTTAACCTCAACCACCAAATCGGGGACAAGTTCTCCAAAATAACGCGGGCTTTGGCGCAAGCGGGCGGCGCGCACAAAAGAAACATCCGGTGCTTTGACATTCGTATCCGGCATAATGAAACCGCCTGCGGAGTCAAAGACTCTCCCCAAGCGACGGGGATTTATCCAAGCGAAAAGAAAGGCGATGAGACGGCTACTGATTTCACTGGATACGATGTCTGATGGCCCCATAACTGAAATTATCCCGTCTTCTAGTTCAATTTGGTAATCTAAACCCGCTTCGGAAAAAAGGGTTTGAACTTGGTTTAAATCTTTGAGTGTCATCGCTGGCATAAGAATTTTATCCTATTCCGATCTGAGCTTTGATTTTAACACAAGTCAAATTTCTGAATATTTGAGGAATTCAGGCTCTAGCAATCCTTGCATAAGTCGTAAATTTTTTACCCCACCCCAGCCCTCCCCTTAGTAAGGGGAGGGAGTAAGAAATTCACAAATGATTTGGGATCACTATATATTCCTACAAATCATCAATCAAGCTGAATTGAGAAAGGCGATCGCACGGGATACAGAACCCCGGTTTCTGGGATGAGCGATCGTTCTTATCAAAAAACATTTATTTCTAAAAGAGTCGAGATTGAGCTATCCAGAGTTCTCCTCCGACTCCGCCTTGTGAAGCGACGGTAATTTAATTATTTAATAACTTAAAAGCTTATATATGCTCTTATATATGGCGACACAGATTCCCATTATTTAATAATACGTCAAGTAGAAGAAAAAAGCAAGAGGCGAGATCAAAAAAAATCCCGCCCCCAGCTTCAATTAAAAACTACCTTTGATCCCAAGCCTTAGCCGCATCAGCCACAGCTTGATCTACCGACTTCTCATCCAACATTGCCGCCTGCAAATTGTCATAAATCGCCTTTTGCAGCTTCTTAACATCCTTGAGAGGCGGAATCAATAGCTCGGCGGAACTCAACCCAGAAGCACTAACAACCCGAGCTCGATCGGCAGCGGGAGCATCAGTCGGAACGTTCTTAAAATAATCGTCCTGCAAAGCCTCAACCGTAGAAGGCAAAACATTAGCAGCCTTAGCAAAAGCCAACTGATTTTGAGAATTAGTCACGTACAAAGCAAACTTGACAGCATCATCAGGGCGCTTGCTATCGCGCGGCACAACCAAATTCATTACCGCCACAGTCTTCTTGCCGGTTTCCCCCGTAATTTGAGGCGCAGTAGCCGAAACAGCACCAATACTCGGAGCATTCTCAGCAATCGCTTTCAAAAACTGAGGCCCCGAAGCTAACAAAGTAGTTTCCCCAGCTTGATAAAGCTCGATCGCCCTGCGATGTCCCTGCACCAAAACATCCTGCGGCAAAAGTCCGCCCTTGTACAAATCCACCCAATACTGAAAAACAGCTTTCCCCTTAGCAGTATTAAAAGCAGCCTTGCCTTTAGCATCAACCAAAGGCACACCCATCTGCACGAAAGATTGCAAAACCTCCGCCGAATCTTCCGGCACAAAAGTCACAAAAAAAGCAAACTTACCAGTCTTTTCCTTCACCTGCTTGGCAACAGTTGCCAACTCGGCATAAGTAGCAGGAGGCTTAGCAATTCCAGCCTTCTTCAACAACTCCGTATTGTAAATTGTCACCCCAGTCGTGAGATACCAAGGAATGCCAAAACTCTTGCCGTCGAGTACGCCAGCTTTCCAGATATTAGGCAGATAGGTCGATCGAACTTGCTGCGGAATCCGAGAATCCAAATCCAGCCAAGCATTGCGTCCCGCCAACAGCGAAGCAAAATCGGGATTTAGGTTCACCACATCCGGCGCAGTTTTCGCCGAAACAGCCCCCAAAATCTTGCTTTCCATCGCCGACCAAGGAACGTCCACCCAGCGTACCTTCACCCCCGGATTTTGGGCTTCAAAACCGGCGATCGTCTTATTGAAATACTCAGTAAACTGAGGTTGAAGCTGCATAGTCCAGAACTCGATTTCCTGCGTATTATTTGCCTGGGAATTCACAGCCGGCTTGCCACAACTCACCACAGCAGCCAGCAGCAGCCCCACCAGCCCAAAAACAGCAAACAGTTGCCAAGATTTACGTTTCATAGAATAAAATTTGAGAGTTATGGGAACCGTTAGACAAAAAAGCGTGAAGCGAAGCTATCCCGTTCCCCGCAGGGGTTCCCGAAGGGTAGGGAATCGCCCGAATCAAGCGCGATGAGTGTGAGAGAGAGTTTTGTAGCTGGGCACCGCGAGCTAGATAGTCGGTTTTTGTGCAGAATCGGCAGGTTTTAGGTCGCTCGACCTGGAATTTATTGACATTCGCAGCAGAATAGCTATTGTCAAGTAAATTGGATAGCATAAAATCGGAACTAGCGATCGCGCAACACAGACGGAGCTGCGTAGCTACGGCGGGATACCGAGATTACAGCACTCTTTCGGCAGTTGGAAACCAACCCTCCAACACGCCTGCGCGCTGAATCAGGCTGGCCAACTACAAAAGAAAAAAATAGCAATTACCGGCGACCCAATCACATGGTTAACTTTTTCAAAGGTCTACTTTCCCAACGCCAGCCAGGAATCGGGATCGAAATAGCCCCAGACCGCATCAACATCATTCAGCTCGAAAAGAAAGCTCAGACATTAAAATTAGCCACCCTAGCCTCAATAGAAGTTCCCGAAGACATAGTACAAGAAGGACAAATAGTCGATCCACCGGGAATGGCAGAACTCATACGCGCCGTCCTCGCCGAAAACAAAATCAAAGCCAAGCGAGTAGCCACAGCCATTCCCGGCCGCGAAGCCGTCATCCGCCTCATCCCAGTTCCCGCAGAGCTCAACGAAGAAGAACTGCGGGATTACATGAATGCAGAAGCAGGACTGTACTTGCCGTTTCCCAGAGAAGACGCCGACGTAGACTATCAAAAAATAGGCCTATTTGTAGATGACGACGGAGTAGAAAAAGTGCAAGTCGTGTTAGTAGCCACCCGCAGAGAAGTTACCGACACATACATCGAAACCTTCAAAGAAGCCGGACTGATTATAGACGTACTAGAAGTAACCAGCTTTGCCCTAATCCGCACCCTCAAAGAACAACTGCAACAATTTTCCTCCCAAGAAGCAGCAGTTCTCACTGCCATTGAATTTGACAGCACCGAGTTAGCTATAGTAGTGGACGGCATACCTCAGTTCAACCGTACCATCCCGATCGGCACCTACCAAATCCAGACCGCCCTCAACCAAGCCATGAACCTGCCGCCAACCAGAGACACCAGCGAACTGCAAGGCATGACCCTGCCCGTCACAGATACAATGGGCGCATCGGGAGACGCCAATCCGGGAACAAATGCGATGATTAAAGTATTGGGAGAACTAGCAGACGAACTGCGCCGCTCAGTAGACTTTTACCTCAACCAGAGCGAAGAACTCGAAGTAGCGCAACTGCTGCTAGCAGGCCCGGGAGCTGCGATCGGCAAACTAGACGAATTTTTTATGCAAAGATTAAGCTTGCCGGCATCTCAAGTCGATCCCATCGAAACCCTAGGGCTAGAAATCAGCCAAGAAATTACCCCAGAACAGCGAGCAGGTTTAGGAGTCGCCCTAGGTTTAGGACTAAGGGAGGTTATGTGACCTAACAGTTTTAGATGAGAGAAAAACCGATTTGAGAATTTTAGGTAAAAGCCCCTTCCAAAAGAAGAAGGCAGAAAGCAGAAGGTAGAATATTGGAGGGAGAAGGTAGAAGGTAAAAGGTAGAATATATCTGAGGTAGAAGCAGCCCCTTCCTTCAGTAGAAGCCAGAAAGTTGTTTCTTTCTTCCCTAAATAAATCCTTCACTTGTACCAGCAATCTTGGGTTCTGTCTAAAATCTAACATTTCCAATTTAAATCTATAGCAACAGCCAAGACTGTGAGGACATTCTTAATTGCTGAAACATAAGCGGTAGATCACTTTTTCCTTCTACCTTCTACCTTCTACCTCGTGCCTTCTACCTTTTACCTTGTGCCTTCTACCTTCTTCCTTCTGCTATAAAATCGAGTGAAGCCATGTACAGCCTAGATATTAATTTTCTCAACGACCGTCCAGACTACAAACCCGTTGCAGTAGCCAAAAGCTCCGCTAAAAAAAGTTCCGGTGGAGCCAAAGACCAACTGCCCCTAATTGGGGCGCTGCTGTTTGCCTTCGGCCTCAACGCCGCAGTCATGGGCGCCTGGTGGTGGGCGACTAACGAAAATACCAAGTTGGCTACAGAACAAGCAGCCATCGACCAAGAACTGGCCCTGTTAAACACTCAAGCCAACACCATCAAAGCCATCAACGCCGAAACCGACCAAGTTACCGCCGAATACAAAGCATTAGCTGGAGTATTCGACCAAATTAAACCTTGGTCGGCGATGCTGCAAGACCTCAGTGCCCGCACTCCGGCGGGAGTGCAAATTGGCAAAATCGAGCAAATCGACCCCAGTCCCTCCCCCGTTGCAGCAGCACCCCCTCCCCCCGCAGCAACTCCCGCAGCCAGCCCGTCCCCAGGGGCGAGCCCGTCTCCAGCCAGCCCCCCCCCGGCAGCAGCTCCCGTCCCCGTCGTCCCGCAGCAGGCAGCAAAAGTACAAATTTCAGGGATAGCCAGTACCTTTGCTCAAGTTAACGACTTTATGCTGCTAGTCCAACGCTCTCCTTTCTTCCTTAACACCGATACCAAACTGATAGCGGCCACATTAAAAAACAACCCCGCACAATTACAAGTGCGTAACCAAAACGCAGCACCACCAGAACTTCCCAAACTGCGACCGGTGGTGGAATATAAAATAGAAACGACGCTCAGCCCGACGGGAGCCTCCGAGTTGCTCCCCGAACTCCGCAGCAAGCAGGCAGACGGGCTAGCAATACGGATAGAAACACTTCAAGAAAAAGGAGTGCTAGAACCACAAAAACCAGAGGTGAAAAAACAATGACAGCAGCAAATGAGTTTATTCCCAGTGGCGGAAAAGCAGAAGAAACAGGGGGTCAGGAAATATTCGGCATTAAGCTGACACCCCAAGTGCAAGCAATCAGCATCGCCCTTCTCGGTCTCGGAATTGCGGGCTACCTCGGCTACCAGTTCGTACTGCCAGAATTCCAAAAAGGCGACGCATTCAAGCAAAAAATTAGCGAAAGCAAGCAAACGCAACTGCAATTGCAAACTCAAATTCAAAAAAAGGCAGAAGCAGAAGCCAAGCAAGAAGAAGCCAAACAGCGCCGGGCCAACGTGACGGCAATGTTTGCCAGCGACGCCAGCGCCAACACGCTTTTGCTTGATATGACCCAACTGGTTAATAGAATCAACGCCGGCGTGCAAGGAGATGACCTCAAGGCTAAAATTACCAAATTTGAGCCCGATATGCCCCCAGCCGCAGCAACCGCCGCGCCGGGAGCTCCAGACCCTGATATTCTGGCTGATACCTCCTTTGGGCCGTCCCTGGCTGGCAAGCTCAGACGCAAAAAATTTAAGGTAGAGTTTGAAGGCACTTTCGCTCAAACCCGCAATTTTATGCGTAACTTGGAGTTGATGCAGTCGCTGTTGGTAGTGAGGAATTTGAAATCTGAATTGCTAGCATCAAATCAGCCAATTGAAGTTGATTTTTTGAAAGGGAAAATAGTTCCTGTGGAGCAGCCCCCAACTAAAATTAAAACTGCTTTTGATTTGCACGCACTGCTGCCGTTAAAGCAAGAAGAAAAACCGCCAACTCCAGTTCCGAGTCCTGGTGCTAAGTAGTGCTTGTTTGGCGGATATTACCTATTGTTCTCAACTCGCTCTTTCACAAGAAGGTAGAAGGCAGAAGGTTGAAATTGGAAGATGGAAAGTAGAAGTCAAAAAAGTATGAATGCCAGAAAAATATTTTTCTGGCATTCATAAATTGGCTCTGAAATCTAAGTTCTTCTAATACCTGTTTCAAAAAGTAATTGAACTGTATAGCAATCCTTGCAGGAGTCGTAATTTTTTTACCTACCCCAACCCTCCCCTTACAAAGGGGAGGGAGTAAGAAATCCACAAATGATGCAAGGATTGCTGTAGGATAGCTTCTAACCCTGATGTCATCTGTTATTCCCAATCGAAAATTAAAAATCGAAAAGGGCATAACTTCTTCCTTTAAAAAGGCTCGAAGCGAGAATATTTTAGTCAGTTTAGCAGCTAGCGACAAAAGACTGCGAACAACAAATAACAAAGTTTAGTGGAGGAGAGAACGTGAAACAGCATCTACGGTTAAGTGGAGGACTCTTATGCAGCGTTGCAGGAGTTCTGGTAGCCCAAGCCCCCGTCTTGGCAGCGCCGACTCAGGTCACAGGAGTGCAAGTAAGTCAAGGTAATAATGGCGTAAATATTGTTCTGGCGACAGAAAAGGGCGATCGCCCGCAAGTTTTCGCCATCAATAACGGCAATACTTACCAAGCCACAATTATCAACACCCAGCTCCGCTTGCCACAAGGCAACAGCTTCCGTCAAGATAACCCCGCTCCGGGAATTTCTTCAGTAGAAATCAGCCAGGTAGAGGCTAACAGCATCCGCGTTGTGGTAGCCGGCACCAACGGAGTTCCTAACGGACAAATTGTTCCGGGACAAGGCCAAAGCATCGTCCTCAGCGTTGCCGGACAGGGTGGTACAGTACAGTCTGCCCAAACAGCACCTCCGCTGCCTCCCGGCCTGCCACTGAGCCAAACAGCTCCCCCGCCGGCTCCCCAAGTCCGCACCTCGCAAAACCCAGGCGTGCTGCTGCCAAATCCCGAAGTTACTGTTACCAGGAACGATCGCCCGCCCCTCCCCAGCGAAATTCAATCCCAGAGCAATCAGGCTGCGCCTTTCCAACCGCGGGCCGTGGCGCCGCCCTTGGGAGATATCGCGGTGTCTAACATCGCCCCCGGCGCGGGAAATATTGAACTGAGTTCGGGAGAACGCATCCCCCGCTTGGTGCTGCGGGATGCCCCAGTCCGGGACGTTTTGGCTCTGCTGGCCCGCGCTGCGGGCTTGAACATTGCTTTTACAGGTGGCGGGGCCCCTGCTCAACCGGGCCAGCCCGCAGTGCCTGGTCAGCCAGGAGCCACCGGCTCAGATGAAGGGCCGAAGATTTCTTTGGATATCGAAAATGAGTCGGTGCAAGATGTCTTTAATTACGTGCTGCGGCTCAGCGGGCTGCAAGCTAACCGCCAGGGGCGGACGATTTTTGTAGGGACTAGCTTGCCGATCGACTCACGCAATATTATCATTCGGACTTTGCGGCTCAATCAAGTTCGGTCTACGGATGCAGCTAACTTTTTGAGCGCTCAAGGCGCGGAAAGTCAACTGCCGATTACTCGGGTGACTATTCAAAGCGTGGGCCAGGGAAATGCGGCGCGGGATGTGGAAATTAGGGAACCGGATATTAAGGCGATCGGCGCTACCCAAGGCACCGGGCCGCTCTTGCTGAGGGGACTGTCGGTGCTGGCGGATGCGAGGCTCAATTCCATCACTTTGGTGGGAGATCCGCGCAAAGTTGACATGGCTGTGGCTTTCTTGACGCAGCTAGATTTGCGCCGCCGTCAAGTCGCTGTCAACGTCAAGGTGATCGATATCAACTTGTTGGGAGACAACAGAACCAACAGCAGTTTCTCTTTCGGAATTAATAACAATTTCTTCGTCAATGACGGCGGGGTGGCAAGTCTCAATTTTGGTGGCATCAATCCGCCCGCTGGCCTGGGAGATCCCATCGCTAGACCGATCATCGGCAACCCCCTAGGAACCCCGGATGTTTTCTACGATGCGAACGGCCGGCGTATCGTGCCCTTTACAGGTCAAGGTCTCGAAGGCCCCGGCAAAGGTGTGTTCCTCCAGCCGACAGCCCCAGTTACTAATGACCCCACGCGAGTTGGAATTACGGATTACACTCCAGGCTCGACGACCGGCTCAGGAAGTGCAGATTTCGGTCTGTTCCCGCTGTTCCAGTATCCGAGGAGGTTCCTGTCGGCGTTGCAGGCAACTATTCAGAGCCAGAATGCCAAAATCTTGACCGATCCGACTCTGGTGGTTCAAGAAGGAGAAACGGCAAATGTGAATATTACTGATGAGGTGATCACTAACATCACGTCCCAAACCCAGAGTACCGGCAATACAAGTACCACAACGGTGACGGCCGTCAAAGACAGGGCTGGTTTGCAGTTGGGGGTGGCGATCGACCGGATTGACGATAACGGTTTTGTCTCTCTGCGGGTGAACCCGATTATCAGGACACCTGGCGGCGAGCAAAACCTGGCCACAGGCGCGAACACCAATACCATCAGGCTGCTGGGCGAGCGATCGTTGCAATCGGGCCTAATTCGCCTGCGGGACGGTCAGACTTTGATTGTTTCGGGGATTATCCGCGACGAAGAACGGGTTACAGCGAACAAGATTCCGATTTTGGGAGATTTGCCGATTATCGGTTCGCTGTTCAGGAGTACCAATAAGGCTAACCAGCGGGCGGAGTTGATTGTATTGCTGACACCGCAGATTTTGGATGATAGCGATCGATCGAACTTTGGCTACCAAAACAACATCAGTCCCGACGCGCGCCAACTGTTGCAGCGCAGTCAGCCCGTCCAGCCGAGACAGTAGGAAGGAAAAAGGCCTTGGTGTCAACTTTCCACGCTCTTTCCCGACAGTCCGACAGGGTTGAAACCCCTGCCTCAAAGCTAAAGTCCTCGCTCAAGAGGACTAAAGAACTCATTAGTCCTCTGTAAGAAAACTATAAATGACTCTTTCAGTCGTCTTCAAACGACTTTCGCTATTAGCCAGGGGTTGAAACCCCTGGCGGGTTTCGGGAAAATGAAACAGCCCTGCCCCACCGGAGGAAAGAAAGAGGGAAAAAGGAAGAAGGAAGAAGGAAAAAACTTTTCCTTTAGCCCTTGACAAATTACATTTTATTCTTTCTATTTCTCCTTCTTTTCCGATCTCAAATCCACCGAGGCGAGAAATCTTGTTTCCAAGGTGGTATTTTTTTACCTAAATTTTGGGATTAATTACAAAAATTAGCAAGTTCCATATAAATTAAAGGTTCCACCGATCCATAACGGTCGGCAAGACTTTAGAATAATGCAGTGAAAATTAGATGCTGTGGGGTTTTCAGCAGTTAGAAACAAAAATTCCTTTTCTGACCAATTACCCTAGGGTAATTGGTATTCAGCAGGAGTTGTGATTCGGGGAAGCGGACGGGAGCAATCGGGAACCACCCCAACCTCCCAATCCACACCTCAATCCAGTTGATAACTCACAGCTAATAGTTGAACTAACTCTGTTTAACGTAATTTTGCAAATCGAGAAGGAGTTCGCAATGAACAAAGGTGAATTGGTTGATGCAGTGGCGGAAAAGGCTAGCGTGACGAAAAAACAGGCAGATGCTGTTTTGAGTGCGGCCCTGGAAGCAATCATGGAAGCTGTCTCCGATGGCGACAAGGTGACGCTGGTCGGTTTTGGCTCGTTTGAGTCGCGGGAACGCAAGGCCCGCGAGGGTCGCAATCCCAAAACTGGCGACAAGATGGAAATCCCGGCCACCAGAGTTCCTGCATTTTCCGCAGGGAAGTTGTTTAAGGACAGAGTTGCACCGCCGAAAAACGCGGAATAGCTGGCGAACTGAGTCTTGATTAGACCTGTACACGGTGGGAATTTAGCTTGGGCAGCCACACTGGCAGGCTGCCCTGCCTCTGCTATTCTCGATTTTTCTGCCAGTATCAGTCCTTTGGGCCCTCCTGAGTCGGCCTTGAATGCGATTCAAGCACACTTGAGCAGTCTGACGGCTTACCCAGACCCGGATTATGGGGATCTCAGGACTGCTTTGGGTGAGACTTTGAATGTTGACCGGGATTGGATTTTGCCCGGGAATGGTTCGGCGGAATTGTTGACTTGGGCGGCTTGGGATTTGTCGAAGCTGGAGGCGACTTATTTGGTGACTCCGGCTTTTGGCGATTACTGGCGGGCTCTTTCGGCTTTCGGGGCGCAGGTGCTGAAATGTCCTTTGGAACTCACAACTTGCACCATTGTCAAAAACGGGCAAGATGCCCATTCCACAAGAAATGAATTTTCTTGTGGAACAGGCAAGATGCCTGTTCCTAAACAAATTGAGCATGGTGCAACATCTCAGTTGGAACTGACATCGTTGGACGCTGGGGCAGGAAATGAGTTAGTAACCGATGATTTGTCGCTTTCTAACCGTTCCCTTGTCTCCCCTTCTCTCCGTCTCCCCGTTCCTCTTGCTCTCGATGCCCCCTCTAGACGAGGTTTGCTACTGAACAACCCGCACAATCCTACGGGTTTACTGTTTGCTAGGGAGGCGATTTTGCCTTATGTGAAGCAGTTAGGTATGGTGGTGGTGGATGAGGCATTTATGGACTTTCTACCGCCTTCTGAGCAGGAAACTTTGATCGATGCTGTTGAGGAGTTTCCGAATTTGGTGATTTTACGATCGCTCACTAAATTCTATTCTCTGCCGGGACTGCGCTTGGGCTGTGCGATCGCCCATCCCGATATCCTCCGCCGGTGGCAGTTGCTGCGCGATCCTTGGCCTGTGAATGCTTTGGCGGCGGCGGCTGCTGCTGCTGCGGTGCGAGATGCTGCTTTTGAGCGGCAAACTTGGGATTGGCTGCCTGTTGCTCGCCGAGAGCTATTTGAGGGTTTGGCTAATTTACCGGGTTTGCAGCCTTTTGCCGGGGCGGCTAATTTCTTGTTGGTTGAGTCGTCGATGTCGGTTTCTTCGATTCAAAAAAGTCTCTTGGAACGACACCGGATTTTGATTCGGGATTGTTTGAGTTTTCCTGAGTTGAGCGATCGGTTTTTTCGGGTGGCCGTGCGCTCAAGGGCGGACAATCTGCGGCTGATTGCTGGACTTGGCGAAGTTATTCATTAGGTGACTGTTGACGGTTGTCCGTTGACTGTTGACTGTTAACAACCAATAACAGTTGACAAACGGATTTTATTGGTCGTTTGAGTGGACATCCCCAAGAAACCCGGTTTCTATGATAAATCTTGGGTTTTGCAGCGAAGTATCTAGGAAGAAACCGGGTTTCTGACCCCGCGCGCGGATCGTCCTAAACTACTAACTAATGACTAATGACTAATGACTACTGACTTTTTTATTTATGCTTGACTATGATTTAGTGATTATTGGTGGAACTCCGGCCGGACGTTATGCTGCTTTGACTGCAACTAATTTCCCGGCTCGCGTTGCTTTGGTGGAACCGCTAAGTAATTCCCAAGATTTGCCGACTGGGGGGAAAGAGTCGATCGACCTTGGTTTGAGATACAGCCAAACTTTGAGGGAGGCTGCTCGTTTTGCCCAGCAGATCAGCCGCCAGCAGTTGGGGGTGCGCTGGGAAGTGGCTAATTCCTCCATGCCGATCAAATTGGGGTTTGACGGGGTTCTCAAGTGGGCCGAGGGTGTTGTTTCTAATTTGTCAGAAATTGATGATCTCGGCGTTTTGGCTGCTCGCGGTGTCGATGTTATTTTTGGCAGCGGCGAGTTTGTTGCGAAACCGGATTTGGCTTTTGTTGTCGGCGGGCGAAAATTGCGATCGCTCTGTTATTTGCTGGCTTGTCCAACTCTGCCGACGATTCCGAATATTGAAGGACTTTCGTCTGCTGGCTTTTTTACTTCGGAAACTGTCGCGGAATTAGCCAAACTTCCACAGTTGCCTAAAAGTTTGGCTGTAATTGGCGCAGATCCCAGCGGTGTCGAAGTGGCTCAAACTTTTACTCGGCTGGGGGTTGCTGTCACTTTGGTAGTGAAAAGTTCGCACATTTTGGCTAAAGAAGATCGGGAGGCTGCTGGGTTGGTTCAAGCTGCAATGGAAGCTGAAGGAGTGCGGATTCTGACTGCTACTGAGGTGACTCAAGCTAGGGTGATTGAGGGTAAAAAGTGGATTCAAGCAGGGCCAAGGGCGATCGAAGCTGAGGAGATTTTTCTGGCCGCCGGTAGAGGACACAATTTTTCATCGTTAAATCTCGAAGCGGCTGGGGTTAAATTCAGCTATCGGGGGGTGATTTTAAATGAAAAGCTGCAAACAACTAATCACCGCATTTACGCGATAGGCGATGTTGCTGGGGGTTATCCGTTCCCTCACATCGCTAATTGCGAAGCTGCAGTTGCTGTGAAAAATGCTTTGTTTTTGCCGATGTTTCAAATAGATTATCGCGGGATTCCTTGGGCGATTTTTTCTGACCCGCAATTGGCGAGGGTTGGCTTGACTGAAGCGCAAGCAAGGCGCCGTTTTGGAGACGATCTCATTATTGGTCGGGAATATTTCAAGAATCTTGAAAGAGCTCAAATGTCCGGAGATACAACTGGTTTTTGTAAGATTGTCGGGCGTCGCAACGGGGAGATTTTGGGAGCGAGTATTGTGGGGCCGCAAGCTGCTGAGTTGATTCACGCGATCGCCTTGGCTGTGCGTCACGGGATGAAGGTTGAGGCGATCGCCGAACTTCCTTATATTTGGTCTAGTTTTTCGGCAATTAACGGTCAAACTGCCACTGTTTGGGAGTCGCAGCGCTTGGGCAGCAATACTTTTATCCAGAATTTGTGGGAGAATTTGTTTCACTGGCGCAGGTATTGGAAGTGAAACAATCAAAGGGGTAATTGGTAATTTGTAATTGCTAACTATATGAGTGGGAAAATATAATTGACTTGGGCTAATTCCACAGTCTGCTTCTGAACTTTGGCATTTAATTCCTGATTTACTTATTAGAGTGGGGCAGCTTGTTGTTGCATCTGGAAAAATAATTGGGCTTGGAGCCTATGACTCCCTACCGATCGGCAATCTGGCGCACAAACTCGATTTCCTCTGCTTGCGGCTTTAAATGCAGACTCGCCCGAATTGTAGTGATGACATTAAATTATGAGCTAAACTAGAGATTAGATTTAATAGGCGATCGCATACAAGCATCGGTTTCACAAATACTTTTAAGTACCTGATTAGCATCTTCAATTCCTCTTCTCTCAACTGCGGTTCTTCAATCAGCCTTAGCTTTATTCATTTTCTACTTAGTCTTAACTCCAGTATAAACAGCTCTTACAGAAACAATTCAAGTATTGTTTTAAACTCCGGCTTTCATAAGTTGAGCGACAAAGTATATTAAGAAAAATGTAATTCACTGAATACTAAAGCAGAGCGAGCGAAAATAGTAGATAGTAACTCTAAAAAGCTTCAGGCTTGACAAAAGCAGTAGGAATACTTAGATATGGCTGACATCACCAATCTTTTTCTAGGCTATCACATTAACGAGCAAATATACACAGGCAATCGCACTCTAGTTTATCGCGGCTTTCGCACTTCAAATGGGCAGCCCGTCGTGATTAAAGTGCTGCGAAATAACTTTCCCCGCTTCAACGAACTGGTTCACTTCCGCAACCAGTACATCATTGCTAAAAACTTAGAGATCCCCGGCAGTGTCAAGGCATACAGCCTGGAAACTTACCATAACCACTATGCTCTGGTGATGGAAGACTTTGGCGGAATTTCCTTAAGTACCTACCTCGCTAGTCTAACATCCGCTAGCAACAAACCCCTAGAAGGATTGCCCGTTAACGAGTTTCTTCCCATTGCAATTCAAATTGCCAACTCACTCAACGGACTTTATCGCCACCACGTCATCCATAAAGACCTCAAACCCGCCAACATTCTGATTAACCCCAGCAGCAAAGAAGTCAAGCTGATTGACTTCAGCATCGCTTCCCTGCTACCCCGCGAAACCCAAGAAATTCAAAATCCCAACGTCCTTGAAGGCACCTTACCTTACATATCTCCCGAACAAACTGGGCGAATGAACCGAGGCATTGATTACCGCACAGATTTCTACTCGCTGGGAGTCACATTCTACGAATTACTAACAGGAAAGTTACCCTTCCAAACGGATGACCCAATGGATTTGGTACACTGCCACCTTGCCAAACAACCTATCCCAGTCTCAATTCTCAACCAGAGCGTTCCATTGGTGCTGTCGGAGATTGTCAGCAAACTGATGGCTAAGAATGCTGAAGCTCGCTATCAAAGCGCCCTAGGACTCAAGTACGATTTGGAAACTTGTTTATCCGAGTGGCAAAAGACAGGGGCGCTGAGTAACTTTACCATAGGGGAGCGAGATTTGTGCGATCGCTTTACTACCCCCGAAAAATTATACGGTAGAGAAAGCGAAGTATTCTCCCTGCTATCTGCCTTCGAGCGGGTGAGTGCCGGAAGCACCGAAATGATGCTCGTTGCCGGTTTCTCCGGCATTGGCAAAACCGCTGTTGTCAACGAAGTTCACAAACCCATTGTCCGGCAGCGAGGCTACTTTATTAAAGGCAAATTTGACCAATTTCAACGCACCCTTCCCTTTTCAGCATTTGTCCAAGCTTTTCGCGATTTAATGGGACAATTGCTGTCGGAAACAGATGCTAAAATTGAACAATGGAAATCAGAAATTTTGACAGCTTTAGGCGATAGCGCTCAAGTGATAGTTGAAGTCATTCCCGAACTACAAAAAATTATTGGAGAACAACCGCCAGTCCCAGAACTTTCGGGCAGTGCCGGTCAAAATCGCTTCAATTTGTTGTTTGAAAATTTTATTCAAGTCTTTACAACAAAAGAACACCCTTTAGTAATTTTCTTGGATGATTTGCAATGGGCAGACTCAGCCTCTTTAAAATTAATTCAACTGCTGATGACTGCTACTGATAACCGCTATCTCCTCTTAATTGGAGCTTATCGGGATAACGAAGTATTTCCAGCGCATCCATTCATGCTGACGTTAGCAGAGATTCAAAAAACTGAAGCAAAGGTGAATACTCTTACCTTAACTCCGCTCGCTCAAGCAGACGTAAATAGTTTAGTTGCCGATACTCTAGCTTGTTCTACAGCGTTGGCTCGGCCTTTGACAGAACTCGTTTATCAGAAAACCCAAGGCAATCCATTTTTCAGCACACAATTCCTCAAATCTTTGCATGAAGAGAGACTGATTGTATTTAATTGTGAAGCTCGGTATTGGCAGTGCGATATTGCCCGAGTGCGAACCTTGGCACTAACGGATGATGTAGTAGAATTCATGGCACTTCAGTTGCAAAAGTTGCCGCTTCCAACACAAAAAGTCTTAAAGTTAGCTGCTTGTATTGGCAATCAGTTCGATTTGGCGACCTTAGCAATTGTTGATGAGAATTCGCTAGTAGAAACCGCATCTGCTTTATGGAAGGCGCTGCAAGAAGGACTAATTTTACCTGTTAGCGAGGTTTACAAGTTTTATCAAGCAGAGGGGAATAGCAAATCTGTAATCGGGAATGGTCAGGAATTTGACCAATTATCAATTACCCACGACCAAGTACCCAAATATAAGTTTTTACACGATCGCGTCCAACAAGCAGCCTATTCTCTGATTCCTGAAGACCAGAAACAGGCGACTCATTACAAAATCGGACAACTGCTGCTGCAACAGATTTCCGCACAAGCAAGAGAAGACCGGATTTTTGAAATCGTCAATCAATTAAATTACGGAACTGTTTTAATTACCCAACCAACAGAACGAGAAGAATTAGCCCAACTCAATTTAAGTGCCTGTCGCAAAGCCAAAACTTCAACCGCCTATCAAGCAGCGCGTGAATATGTGACAGTAGGATTGTCTTTGTTGGAAAAAAATACTTGGCAGCAGCAGTATGAAATGACTCTCGCTTTATATGAATTAGGTGCGGAAGTGGCAATGCTAAACGGTAACTTTGAGGCGATGGAACAGTTCATTGATATTGTCATTCAACAGGCACGCTCCTTACCTGAAAAAGTCAATGTTTACTGTATTAGAATTCAATCTCATATTTCCCAAAGTAAACTGACATCAGCGATCGCGATCGCCCAATCAGTTTTACAACAGCTTGGCCTCACCTTTCCAGAAACACCAACACCATCAGATCTTCAACGGGAAATCCAAGAGATTGAGGAACTTATTGGAAATAGGGAAATTGCCGATTTGGTTAACTTGCCTGAGATGAGGGATGTGGAAAAACTCGGTACTATTAAGATTGCCAATATCATCAGCCCAGCAGCTTACCTCACTGGCTCTGCGCTGTTCCCATTGCTGAATACTTTCTCAGTTAAACTTTCCATTCAGTACGGTAACACATCGATTTCTGCTTACAGCTATGCGAACTATGGCAATATTCTCTGCAATTTCTTCCAAGTCGTGGATACAGGAACACAGTTTGGTTCCCTGGCCCTCCAGATTATTTCAAAACTCGATGCCAAAGCAAGTAAAACAGATATTTTGATGCTCTTGGGGTTATTTGTTGTACACCGCAACTCTCACATTCAAGAAACACTACCCCTGTTGCAAGAAGGTTACACCACTGCCATAGAATTTGGGAACTTGGTACTTGCTGGGTACAATGGGCACGGTTTTTGTCTCAATTCTTTTTGGTGTGGTCAATCCCTGGCTACCTTAGAGCAGGATATTTGCGCCTACTGCCATAGTTTGATGCAATTAAATCAATTGACAACCGCAAATTATTGCCGGATTTATTGGCAACCTGTTTTAAATTTGCTAGGTCTTGCAGAACATACCACCCTTTTGTCTGGGAAAGCCCTTGAAGAAACAGAATTCATCCAGCAGCTACAGTCTGCCAATGATGGATATGGATTGTATATTTTATATTTGTATAAACTGGTGCTTTGTTTCTTGTTTGGAGAAATGGAGCCAGCCAAAAATCATGTTATTGAGGTCAGGCGCTATTTTATGGCTGGTGCGGGATTAGTCAGCGAACCAGTATTTTATCTTTATGATTCTCTGCTAACTTTGGCACAATTAAATCCACAGTTAGATGAAGCATCAGAAGCATTGCAGGGTGTAATAGAAAACCAAACCAAGTTACAGCAATGGGCGTATTATGCACCCATGAATTATCAACATAAGGTTGATTTGATAGAGGCAGAAAAAAGTAGAGTGTTCGGACAAAAAGCCCAAGCAATTGAGTTTTACGATCAGGCAATTTCTGGAGCCAAAGCCAACGAATATATCCAAGAAGAAGCACTTGCTAACGAACTGGCAGCAAAGTTCTACCTAGATTGGGGCAAAGAGCGCATAGCTGGGGAATACATGATCCAAGCCTACTATGCCTACGCTCGTTGGGGTGCAAAAGCCAAAGTCGCTGACTTAGAAGCTCGCTATCCTCAACTACTAACACCTATATTAGAGCAAACCCGTTCTCCTCTCTCGGCTCACGAAACTCTCTTGACATTGGGTAGTGTCACCTCCACCAGTTCCCCCACATCCAGTAGTAGTGTTTCTGTGGCTTTAGATTTAGCTACTATTTTCAAAGCTTCCCAAGCTATATCTCGTGAAATCGACCTCAAAAAACTACTGACATCGTTGCTTTCGATCGCCATCGAAAATGCAGGAGCCGATAAGTGCGTGTTAATGCTCTTGCAAGACGATCGACTGTTAATTAAAGGATCGATTACTCTGGGGACAGAGCCAGTCGTGTTGCAACACCTTCCCATTGAAAACAGTCAGGATATTCCCTTAAAACTAATCTACAAAGTCAAGCATAACCAGCAGACTACTGTGCTAATTGATTTGAGTGCCGAGCCGACTTTAGCTAACGATCCATATATCATTAATCAGCAACCCAAGAGTATTTTGTGTAACCCAATTTTGCATCAAGGTAAATTAATAGGCATTTTATATCTAGAAAATAATCTCACAACGGGGGCGTTTACACGCGATCGCGTGGCCATCCTCAACATCCTGTGCTCGCAAGCTGCCATTTCCTTACAGAACGCCCGACTGTATCAACAATCTCAGGAATATGCCCAAAAACTAGAGCTTTATCTTCACGATCTCAAACAGATGCAACTGCAATTGGTGCAGGGTGAGAAGATGTCTGCTCTCGGAAACTTAGTCGCAGGGGTAGCCCACGAAATTAACAATCCCGTAGGCTTTATCGCCAGCAATTTGCAACCAGCTCAAGAATATCTACAAAATTTGTTCGAGCTAATCGATCTATATCAAGATAGTTTTCCCAAGCCAGGATCTAAAATTGAAGAAAAAATTGAGGATATAGACTTGGAGTATTTGCGAGAAGATTTGCCGAAATTGATTAGCTCAATGAACGAGGGAGTCGATCGCATTCGCAATATCAGTACGAGTTTGAGAACGTTTTCGAGGGCAGATAGCGATCGACCAGTTTCTTTCAATATTCACGACGGGCTCGAAAGCACCCTGCTAATTCTCAAGCACCGTTTAAAAGCCAGCGAGTTCCGCCCTGCCATTGAAGTTGTGAAAGACTATGGTAAATTGCCCCTAGTGAAATGCTTTCCCGGACAGTTAAACCAGGTGTTTATGAATGTGCTGGCTAATGCGATCGACGCTCTGGAGGAGTCAAATAAGGGGCGCAGTTTTCAGGAAATTAAAGCCCGACCTAATCAAATCACGGTTCAAACTGCTCTGAGCGAAGACAACAATCAGGTTTTGATTCGCATTAAGGATAATGGAGTGGGGATGTCTAACGAAGTCAAGGAAAACATCTTTAACCACTTATTCACCACCAAGTCTGTGGGTCAAGGAACTGGATTAGGATTGTCTATAGCCCACCAAATTGTTGTGGAAAAACATGGAGGTACATTAGTGGTGAATTCTTCCCTCGGTCAGGGTTCGGAGTTTGTGATTTCTATTGCGGTATGAGCAGTTGGTAGTAGGTCTTTAGGGCAATTAGCGCCGCCTCGAAACTACGATATCAGTTATTATAAGAAACAGAGAACGAGCAACAGGGTATCTTTCTTCCTAGGAACTACGGAGTAGGAAAACACAGAATGTAGGCTAATTCCTCCATCCTCCGCCCGCATCTTATTCGTGATTGAGACAGCAGTTTGCAACCCCCTGCTTTACAAGCACTCTTCCCTGTTTTTGTTCCCGGTGTCGAGTTAAGAGTTCCCTTGAGATTCTCAGCATCTACCTTACCGACATGAAAACGGCTATCATGCTACTAAGATTGTGGAGTTGAATTTTATAGCTGAAAACTCTCTTTTAATTAACTAATGTTGGATAGGGCGATCGCTACAGCGGATTCCAGGTTAATGAACTACACTAGCAGCAGCTTCTAAACCAATTTTTAAAGTGCTTAATATTAACCAAATCAAGCGCAGTAGCTAGTAAAACGTCAACCATCTTGGTAGTAGTTGGCGAAAACTGACGTAAAAAAGCTTTCAGTTGTGACCACCATAATTCGATCGGATTAAAGTCAGGATTCGGGAGGTGATAAATTCAAGACACTGGCACCAGCCGCTTGAATCAAGGGTTCAATCACTTCCAACTTATGGGCTGGTAGATTATCCATAACAACCACTGCGCCCTCCCATAAGTTTGGCACCAAACACTGTTCAACAAAAACTGCAAATGCCTGACTATCCATCGACCCATTCAGCGTCATTAATCCTACTACTTTTTTCAAGCTGATTGCTCCAATAACTGTTACTTTTGCACCCCGATAAAACGGTTTTAAATCATAGACTCTACTACCATATCTCGAACGTGCGTGGCTTCGTGTCAACCCCAATAAAACGCCCATTTCATCCAAAAACACCAGAGTATTCTGGTCGATATTTTTCACTTTCTCCCAATACTCACACATATAAAGTTGCACTCTGTCAGTGGCAGATTGACTACTCCGTATTGTTTTTTTTTTCGTCAGATTTTGTTTAATTAGTTCGCGACACATCATACGCTTAACTGACACATTGTTTGTGACTATCTAGCCAATATTCACAATATTCTGACAAGGTGCTATCTGGATATTTTTCCACCATCTGGGTCAATTGAGTTGTGGACGAGTGTAACACACTTTTTAGGCTTCCACCCTGTTTTTTGGGTTGAACGTGACCAGTCGTTTGTTTTTGTTTTAAGATTTTTTGAACAAACGCTTTACTCACATCAAAACGCTGGGCTACTTTCCTGACTGATGTATCACCTTGTTCATAGGCTTTAACTATTTTTTTACGAAACTCTATTGAATAAGCTTTCATTTTTTCTGGTGAGGCTACTGAATCTAGTGTACCACATATACATGGAATCTGCTGTAAGACATCTACAACATCTTTCAACTTAGACAAGTTCTGACTGTACTTCTCGTCTGATAAAATAGCTACTGCATATTTTAATTGTGGCAACTTGTTTTTATACTTCTCATTAGAAACCCGACCCGATAAGTAAGTTTTTGTCACTCCCCACTATAGTTCAATGGCCCTGAAAAAGTCTCAATCACCTAGCCTGTTTACTTTTTAAGATAGAGCGAGGTTCCTGCATTCGAGAATAGGGCTTCGGTCTGTGTTCCAACACCCTTGGTTCGGAACGATCGGGTCGCATCGTGAGTAAATTAGTTGCCACCTGCTCCAACAGCAATTGATGCCATTGTCGCTGTTGGTGTTTTCCTGTAGTTGCCAACAACGTCAATAACTGATTAAACTGCTGTCGAGTTGATTGGAACGAGAGTTGAAAAGCTGTATGTTCTGACGAAGATACGGCCTGCCACATAATGGTACGTAATAAAGTGTAAGCCAATAAGTGTGTCCAGATATCCTTTCTGACCATTGCCGGAGTTTTAGCTGTTAACATCTCCATTTTCAAAGTAGTTTTAAGATGCCGGAGACTAACTTCAGCAGCAGACCAGCGCCGTCCATATAACTGAGTTAATTTTTGAACAGTGTAGCGCTGGGCATCCAGTAAGGTTGTGACTACAATAATACGCTCTTGTCGAAAGCCACGGCGTTGAATTCGCTCTTCAGACTTCCCGAACAATGAAATTAGATGGTAATTCCTCAAATTCCTCATTACTCATGTGTTTGGGACACTGTTGGGGCTTATTCCAGACTACTTGATGGTCGCCAATTCCCAACTTCTTACCCCGCCCTTAAGTCCGTTTTACGGAGATGATTTTTCCTAAAAACAGCGTCTGCTCCCTGCTGTTTTACCAAAACTAAATCGACATAATTGCCGTAAGCTCGATCGGCTAATATCACATCGGAGGGAACTAAATTCCCATACAACAGGCGACTCATCACAATCTCACTCGTCGCCAATGAAGCAATACCAGCCGATACCACTGCACCTGTGAGCAATGAAAAGAGCACTACCATTTTCGCGATGGGAAATCCACACCCAGTTTTTTGATTGCTGTGTTGCGGATACTCAGCTTGATTGGCCCTTTTATCACTCATCAACACGGTTGTGCCGTCTAGTACCCGCACCTGTCGTCCACACCATTGCTGTTGTGGAGGAACTTGCTTTTCTAGTGCCTCTGCCACTACGGGTACTAACTGTTGGACAAGTCTTTCAGGTAGTCGTTGACGAGCTTTACTGTATGCCCCCGTGTCTGAAGAAGGAGGCTTGACTCCAGCTACACTCAGCCAGGTACTCATCCGCTTCACCGCTTGACTCAAACTTTTGTCTGGATCTAGTACCTGAGATACCATCGCCCATAAGGTCACTATCGGTGTATAGACGCTGTTGTAGTACCTGAGATCCTCCAAGGCCAGAAGCTCTTTGACTTTAGACTCTGGTAGCAATTCTTTCCAGGGTAAGGCGACGCTCTGTAAAAATTGTTGCTTGAGAATAGACGCACGATTGGGCATACTAGAGAGAGATATTTTGGTTTGTAAGGCAATTATCTACGCAGATATTGCCTTACAGATTTTTTTTTGCTCACTTTTTCAGTGCCATTGAGCTTTGGATGAGATTGAAGTAGATACAGCATATTCCATTTATATGCGGTACACACAATTTTGTTGTAAGTAATGATCGACTTCCTCAAACCATTTTGCCCAAGCTTTAGCAATATCGTCGGGGAGTTTGGGTTCAGCTATTCTATTTTGGTGCTTGTGCATCACAAAGTCGAGGAAGTCGTTGACTTCGGGCAAGAATGATTCGGGAAGTTGCAATTTGGCGATCGCAATATCAGGAATAGTCATAATAATTGCCCATTCCAGTCGTTTTTATTTTAATACAATCATAACCAGCGATCGCCCTTAATTTTAGCCGTCAATAGTGGGCGCTCGCCTGCCGCCTTCCTCATAGCCCGAATCGGGGGCAAAAGTTACTGCCTAAACTGTGCTATATTTTTGACCAATTTGTCGAAGCAGTTTAGTGAAATTCTCCTTGTCAGATTCGTTTTGAAACCTATCTACTACCTCTTTTAACCTAGACAAGTCATTGGTATAGTTTTTGTCAGATAGCTGTGACACTAATTGCGACGAGAAAAATTTTACTAAATCAGGTTCATTAGATAAGACATCTACAACATCTTTCAACTTAGACAAGTTCTGACTGTACTTCTCGTCTGATAGAATAGCTACTGCATATTTTAATTGTGGCAACTTGTTTTTATACTTCTCATTAGAAACCAGATCCGATAAGTGTTTGTCACTTCCCACTAGAGTTACTAACTCTTGCAACTTAGATAAATTGGTAGAGTATTTCTCGTCTGACAAAATATCTACTACCTTTTTCAACTTAGACAACTCCTGTTTCTGCTTCGCCTCAGATAGCAGTGAAGTTAATTTGCTTTCCGTCTTGACAAATTTTGCTAAATTTTCATAGTTAATGGCATCAGCTTCGGAAAGAATTATTTTCCAAGCCATTTTTTCGTTTGTAAATACAACCCCCTCTTTTGCATCCTTAAAAACACTGTTGTCTATCAAAGCGATTACTTTTTCTCCAGAGTCAAGAGATAGCCATGAAGACAGCGCTTTGGATAGTTTATCTAATGGAATATTATGAGCAGAAAATCCATCTTTAATACCCTTTGTTGGACTTACATTGTTTTGTAAAAATTTTCCTAAATCATCCGCAATGATATTTTCAGTATAGGTGTAGGTTCGAGTTTCTAACTGGTGCAGCACGGATGAATCGCGATTCTTTCCACCTTTGAGCAATGACCAAATTAAAAATGCTGTACCTGATGCAACAAGAGCAGCGCCGCCAGTCATTACACTGAGTCCACCAATAGTCGAGATGGTAGCAGTGATAGCAGCAGCACCCGACAATGTACCTGCAGCTCCCAAAGCACTCGCAGCAGTCCAAGCAGCTAAAATAGTTGCAGTACCGGCGACTGTTCCTGTACCAATTGCAATTCCCAGATTTTTTTGGTCTTCCCTGTCCATTTCTGAGACTAACGCAATAGACAGTAGCCCTGCGGCTCCAATTAGCGCGGCTCCTCCTGTTGCTACTGCTAAACCACCCAGCATTCCTAAACCACCAGCCGCGACAGAACCACCACCTAAAACAGCTAAAGTCGCGTTGGTTGCAGCCGCCCCAGATAAACTGCTAATACTAACACCCGTTGCTGTTTCTGCTCCAAGTGTACTCAACACTCTCGTAGCTTGTGGAACAATTGCTGCTCCTTTGTCTTTAGCATCCGTCAGTTGCTCTTTGAATGCTTGAGCAGTTTGGACAAAAGCATCGGCTTTTTCACCAGAAGCAATTTGATTCTGTAAATTTTGTTTCCTTGCTATTGAGTAAACAGCTTTAGCATTTTCTGGGATTTTGGCTTTGTTAATGAAGGAGTCTACCGAGTTCAAAGTTGCTGCATCTTCTACTGTCTTGCCGTCGCGCACCTGCTGATATATTGACTGGTAATTTTGCTTTTGTTCAGCACTCAATTGGCTGTTATTAATTTGTGTGACCAGAATAAAATCAACTGTTAAGCCTCTTGAATTGGCACTGGACAAAGAGTAACTCTGTTTTATTTCTAAAGGTAGCGCCGAACTTGCCACGATTGAGTCAATATCTGTGAGTGCTTTAAAGTCAGGAACAGGTTCGCCGGCGCGGACGTATGCAAAAGTTCCTCTGATTAGTTTCTTCTCTGCCTCAGTCAGTTTAGATTGAGCCAATGTGGATTCAATGGCTTGCCAAATTCCGACCAGGCGTGAATTGGTACTGGCGATTTGGTAACGCTCTTGAATTTGGCTGCCCAGTTTGGAAGAATATATAACATAATCCAGAAAATCCAAGGCGATCAGATCATCAATGTACTCACCATCTTTAACTTGCTCATAAACAAATTTGCATTTCGCTTTGCTTGCTTCTTCGACAAATTGCGTCTTTTTGTCAATTTCTTGATAAATTTCCTCTTTTATTCCAAGTTGTCTATCGTATAAGGTATGCAAAACTACAGTAATATCTTTACCGTCTTGACCGCGCCCTTTGAGGGTAATCTCTTGGCTATCTTGAGCTTTAGAGGGAATTTCCACCTGGCAAGGTTCTCCCGATCGCAAAGTAAAAGTTTGCTTTCCTCCTACTCGGGCTGTGGTATAAGGAACAAAAATATGATAGTTCTCCAAGGTAGAGAAATTTTTGCCTAATCCCTCGCTATCAGCCATAGCGCTAGCTGGATCAAGAAAGTCTTTTGTCAATAAACCCAAAGTACCTAAAGCAACATAACTAAGAAAAGAGCGACGGTTGAGAGGAGAAATATTTAGGTGAGTCATAACTGAGTATTTGTAGCTTGAATGTAGTTTTTAGGCGAAATAATCAAATCCGAACTCTAATTTATCAAGTTCGTTACTTCCAAATTTACTAGCAAACTTACCCTTAGCCCTAGTGGCCCACCCCAAAGCCTCTGCTTGCTCATAAATCAGATGAGCTTGTTTCTTTGTCGCTAATTTTCCTTGCAACAAAGCAAACTCACTCTATTAAATCACCGACACCCAACTTTGTCAACAGGTGATTGACTACAAAACTGCGCCTGTTTAGCAAACTGTAATTAAGCCAACAAGGACATCCGCGTGGCCAGATTATTTGGCAACTTGCCTAAAATTACCCGATCGACTATTGTTCCTAGTAGATATCATCTTGATATAACAACCGACAAAAACATGACAGCAATATTACCGCCTTGGATAGTTTTAGACTCCCTATTGCACAACTGGCTACTAGAAGATATCGGTAGGGGCGATCGCACAACATCGACCTTATTTCCCGCAAACAGCATCCAGGGTACAGCTAAATGGATTGTCAAAGAAGCTGGAGTCATTGCGGGATTGCCAATTGCCGATCGCACATTTAAACTTTTAGACAGCAGCCTCAGTTTCATCCCCCAAGTACCCGAAGGGAAACTGTGCGAAAAAGGAGAAGTAATTGCCGAAATTTCCGGCAATTTCGATGCGCTGCTAACCGGAGAAAGAGTAGCATTAAACTTGGCAATGCGTTTGAGCGGCATCGCTACTTTGACTCAGAAATATGTTGACAAAATTGCCGATTTGCCCGTCCAATTGGTGGATACCCGCAAGACAACGCCGGGATTGAGATTGTTGGAAAAATACGCAACTCAAGTCGGCGGTGCTTGCAATCACCGGATGGGCTTAGATGACGCGGTGATGATTAAAGACAATCACATTGCGGCGGCTGGGGGAATTGCAGAGGCGATCGCCCTAATTCGCAATTCTATCCCCTATCCGCTGACGATCGAAGTCGAAACCGAAACTCTGGCTGAAGTAGAAACAGCTTTGCAGCACAAAGCCGATATTATCATGTTAGATAATATGTCCTTTGATTTGATGCGACAGGCTGTGGCAATAATTCGCCAAAAGAGCGATCGGGTAAAAATTGAAGCTTCCGGCAATGTTACTTTAGAAACAATTAGAAGTGTAGCCGAAACCGGAGTTGACTATATTTCTACCAGTGCTCCGATTACGCGATCGACTTGGCTGGATTTGAGCATGAAAATTAATAGTTAGTTGACTGTTGACTGTTGACTGTTGGCTGTTGTTATATCAAATCCGGGTTAAATACTCGCTTTATCTCTTAGTCTCTTAGAGAGGGACTTCGTTTGTGCGATCGCGTTGGTAGCGGTTTCAACCGCTTAGTGATAAAGAAGTTAATGAACCCGGATTTAGTATCATTAGTCAGTAGTAACAAGGTTACTTTCCAATTCCCAATTCCCAATTCCCAATTCCCAATTCCCAATTCCCAATTCCCAATTACTTCGAGATAAAATGAACCCAAAAATTCCCGTCAGGCATACATAGGCTGCGGATTAAGCGGTAAGTATAATGCAAGTAAGCACCGCTGACACTTGTATCGTAGCCACTTCGGAACCACTCACCATAGGGATCGTGAACGAAGAATCCCTCGCTGTCGTAGCCAGAGGCAACTATAATGTGACCGAAAGACGTGAAGTATCCGTGGATGACAGCGGGATTTCCGCTGGCTAGCCAATCTTGAACGTCATCAATAGTTGCATTCTCGGTAAAGAAATCTTGAGCGCCGTAATCTCTAACAATCTTTGCTAAATCGTAGGGGTCCCAGCGACTGTAACCTTTGGCCATCGCATATTCGTAAAGTTCGTCTTCATATTGCCCGGTTTGTTTGCGCCGTGGCACTCTCAAAAAGTCCAGACACATCGCTAATGAAGTTACATTGCAAGAACCTGTAGGATTGTTCAAGTTATCCAGTTGCGATAGATAAGGAATGCCAAGCCTGACAGTTGGGGGATTCGGTTTCGGAAAAAGTAGAATGCTGTCTTGAGTAATTTGAGCGTGCCCTCCGAAAACATACCAAACCCCTGAACCTTTGAAAGACTCGTTGCGGAGAGCAAATCTGATGTGACCACGAGCCGGAGCAAAAGCTAGGATCTCAAACTCTTTTCCTGCTGGTATTACTTGTTTTTCCGAGTCCTGAAGTTGAGAAGACGCCAGCGGTTTTGATTTAAAAAAGGTGTCTCTGAGCGTTTTCAGGATCAGGGGCTGTGTGGGAATGTCCTCTGGTTTGGTTTCGATCAGCTTTTTGGCTGTGACTGCTCCCAAAAAACCCGGTTCGCCGCACTTCATCAGAGTTTGAAATCGGTGGAGGGTGGCGGTAGAGAGAGGGCCAAAAATTCCGTCTACGGGAGGCTTCAGTAAACCTAGGTCAATGAGGCGGCTTTGAATTTGGCCACTGAGTTCGTCGTCTGCAGCAATTGCTTTGGCATCGTACCTAATGTTTGAGTTGAGAAAGTTTTGTAATTTCATGCTTGCGTCCGTGCCCCTGTCAATCGATTTTAGATTTTAGATTTTAGATTTTAGAATTACGATGCCGATCAATCCGGTTTCCCTAGACTAAATTGCTTGCTAGTCAATAATTCCCAGTTTATCGTCTCATAAAATTACGGTAATTTTGCCGATCAATCGATTTTAAATTTTAGATTTTAGATTTTAGATTTTAGAATTACGATCGCCAATAAACCCGGTTTTCCTAGACTAAATTGCTGGCTCATCAATAATTCCCAGTTTATCGTCTCATAAAATTACGGTAATTTTGCAGATCGTCCCTACCTTAAAGGCTTCATATTAATTATTTGATACAAAACCTTCAAGGCGCGGGCCGATCGAATTTCACGCACTATTGACTAAAAACCCCTCGTGCGCGTTGACATTGTTTCTGCCGAATGCCGAATGCCGTTGGATGCCTCAAAACCAGAGGGATGGAAGAATTCCCCTGTTGAGGCGAAGTCAGATTTATGCTTCGTCGGGGCGAATTACCACAACACCCATTGCGTCGGGAGACAGATATTTGACGGCGGCTTCTCGGAGATCCTCGGCAGTCTGAGCTTGGATGCAGGCTGCATAGTTGAGGGCGGGAGCGATATCTCCTACCATCGACTGATAGTAACCGTACAAACTTGCCCGATCGCTCGGAGTTTCGTTACCAAAGACAAACCGATTTGCTACTTGAGTGCGGATGCGGGAAATTTCGGCATCTGTCACCAGTTCGGTTTGGAGAGTGCGGATGTGTTGGACGATCGCAGCTTCCACTGCTGCCAAGTTTTCTGTTGCTAGTTGAGCGGAAATCGAGAATACACCGCCGAGTCGCTGAGTCATGTTGCTCACCGAAATTGAGGACACTAGCCCTTTTTCTTCGCGCAAATCCTGAACCAAGCGAGTTGTGCGGCCGTGACCCAATATTGTCGCCAAAACGTCTAGGGCATACGTTTCGGACATTTCCATGAAACCTGGCACTCGCCACATCACGATCAGTCGGGCTTGCTGAAGGGCAGAGTCTACAAATTCGCGGCGGACTGTTTCTGTAAACGGCGATTCTTGGCCGTAGTTCAGGATTTGGGCTTCGGGGTGAAAGTTGCCCACAGCAGGCACATTTATTTTGTTGTTGTGTGCTGTACTTTTTGCGGCAAAACTGTCTGCCACAATTTCAATTAGTTGATCTACCGGCAAATTGCCTACAGCTACGGCTGTCATGGCCCCTGGCTGATATCTGCTGCTGTGGAAATCCCGCATTTGTTGGGCTGTCAACTGTTCGATGACGGCAGTCGGGCCGAGTACGGGTCGCTTGTAGGGCAGGACTTCAAACGCTAATTCCATCGATCGCTGATAGGTGCGGCGGCGGGGATTGTCTTCTGATCGTCTAATTTCTTCTAAGACTACCAGCCGTTCTCGATCGAAGGCGTCGTCGGGAATGCTGGCGTTGAGCAACACATCGACTTGCAGGGGAGCTAATTCGGCAAAATCTTTAGGGGCTGTGGTGATGTAGTAATTAGTGTAATCTTGGCTGGTGGCAGCATTGGTGACAGCGCCGCGTTGCTCGATCGCGCGCTCAAATTCGCCACTGGGAATGCTGGGAGTTCCCTTAAAAATCATGTGTTCTAAAAAGTGAGCCATGCCGTTAATGTCGTCGGGTTCGACGGCTGAGCCTAAATTGAGCCACACGCTGAGGTTAACAGCATCGACCGGCAAGTGTTCGGCTATGACTGTCAGGCCGTTGGGGAAATGGCGGATTGTTGGGGCGTTGAGGGGCGATCGGGAGGAGGATTTGATTAGGGTTGATGTCATTGCGCTTTTAAATTGATCTTGTTCTCTATATCTTAAAGCGTCTTTAACGAAGGGCTCGGGCATTCGGCATTAGGCGCGAAAAATGCAATTGGATATGGACGGTAATGCACGCACCGAGTTTTTTGTCTCCCGGAAGAAGTCTTGTTAACGTATTTCTGCGATCACGATCGTTAATTTATCCTAATAGTCGCCCAAGTCCTCTGTTTTGTGGTGACAGCAAAAGATGGAAAATCGAAGATTGAATAAAAACTTAGTATTTCCACAAGCAGCTTTTCAACGATTTTGGCGATCGACTTCGGGGAAAATCGGCTTAATTTTGACTGTAGCGCTGATGATCTCGGCACTCTTGGCCCCCCTACTTTCTCCTTACGATTCGGCGGTCGATCGAGATTATTTGTCGCGCTTGGTGGCTCCTAGCGCTAAACATTGGTTTGGCACCGACGGTTTGGGGCGAGATTTGTTGGTGCGGGTGTGGCACGGATTGGGAATATCTTTACTTGTCAGCCTGGTTTCTGTGGGTGCGGGTTTAATTGTGGGAGCGCTTTTGGGGCTGGTGGCCGGGTATTTTCGGGGGTTTCTGGAAATTGCGATCGGCACTTTGGCGGATATTTTGCTAGCTTTTCCTTCGATTTTACTGGCGATCGGCGTTGTTACCGTCACCGGGCCGAGCCTGCAAAGCGTAATTATCGCCGTCAGCCTCGTGCAAATTCCGATTTACATCCGCTTAACTCGCAGTATGGTGCTGTCTCTGCGGGAACAAGAATTTGTTTTGGCTGTCAAGGCCTTGGGCGCCAGCGACTTGCGGATTATTTTTCGCCACATTTTGCCGGGAAGTCTGGCGCCTCTAGTTGTACAAGCAACTCTTTCGACTGGTACGGCGACACTAGAAGCTGCTGGTTTGGGTTTTTTGGGTTTGGGCGCACAGCCGCCGGTTCCTGAGTTGGGGACGATGCTTTCTGATGCTTTTAAGGGCGGATATGCTCTTTCGTCTCCTTGGACGATCGTGTTTCCAGGTTTGCTGATTACCTTGACTGTTCTTGGTTTCAACCTTTTGGGGGATGGCCTGCGAGACGTTTTAGACCCCAGAGGGAATTAGAGGGGGAGTGGGGGAATTTATACTTTTGCCTTTTGTCTTCTTTCTGGCTTTTACCTTCTGCCCTCTTCCCTCTGCGCCCTCTGCGGTTCATCCCCTCTTCCTTCTTCCTCACTCTAAAATCTAAAATCTAAAATCTACATATATAGTGACTTGACTGCTGTCACAATCTACGCGAAACTTTACATACAACTGATGTATTGCTTCTACCTATTAATAAGTTCTGTTAAGTTGTGACTCAAAACCTATCAATTAGTCAAAATTGATATAGCGCTTTGTCAGTCAGCCAACTCTCAAGAAGCTACTTCAGGAGGCATCGTCCCTGGCTTGCTGGTGTCGGTGTCTGTTCTCAATATTCCTATTCAGTCAGCCCGCATTATGGAAACACTAGAGTTTGTGATTTATCCAGATGGCCGCGTACAGGAAACAGTCACCGGCATTTTCGGTGCTTCCTGCGCTGAGGTAACGGCTGCAATTGAAGCTCAGCTCGGCGTGGTGCTTCACCAAGAGTCAACATCTGAATATTTCACGCAAGCGCTGCATCAGTCAGCCGAAGCGACGGCCCAAGTGGCTTTTAGCGATTGGTAATTTTTTTTGTTGAGTTCACTTAATTTTTTTGGGAATCACCATGTCACACTTTAGCCAAATTAAGACCCAGATCCGCAATTTGAATTCTTTGGAAGCTGCTTTAACTGACTTGGGTATCGACTGGAAGTCTGGCCCGACTGAGGTGCGCGGCTATCGCGGCCTAACCAGCACCGCTGAGGTGGTGATTGAGCAAGAAAACGGCTACGACCTAGGTTTTAGCTGGAACGGGACTGAGTATGAATTGGTGGCTGACTTGCAATTTTGGCAGCAAGCTTGGTCTGTAGACCGTTTTCTGAATAAGGTGACTCAGCGCTACGCTTACCATACTGTGGTGAATGAAAGCGCCAAGCAGGGTTTCCAAGTTTCTGAGCAAAAGCAAAATCAAGACGGTTCTATCCGTTTGGTGGTGCAGCGTTGGTGCGCTTAATAATTTTTCGAGATTTTTGCAATCTTGTTTCATCAAAGTCCGCCCAGGCGGACTTATTTACTATTGTGGGGGTCTAAATGTCTGAGCTTTCTGGACTCGGAATAGATACAGCAAGCGATCGCTCTGGTTTAGAGCCGGAGTTGGGAGGTTTTTTGCGGGATGCGCCCGATCGCTCTGGTTTGGAACCGGAATTGGGCGGCGTGTTGCGCCAAAAAGGTGTCTATGTTGATGAGATTACCTGCATTGGCTGCAAGCACTGCGCTCACGTTGCTCGCAATACTTTTTATATTGAACCGGATTACGGTCGATCGCGCGTAGTTCGACAAGACGGGGATTCTGAAGAGTTGATTGCTGAGGCGATGGACACTTGTCCGGTGAATTGCATTCACTGGGTTGATTACACCGAACTCAAGAATCTGGAAGAAGAACGCAAGGATCAGGTGATTCCTGTCGTTGGCTTTCCCCTGGAGTATGCGACGATTCGGGCCCGTGGTCGCCAGCGACAAAAGAATAAGTTGCGCGATCATAAGTTCAAAGGTAGCCATTGAAATCCCCAATTCCCATCCACAGCTTGAACCCTGTGGCTCAACAAACAAAAACAGCCCGCGCGGGCTGTTTTTTGTATACATTGTATAATTCAAGTTTATTTGAGAGGATGGTGCTCTGCGAGAATTTTCTCAACTCTAGCTTCGTCGATTCTGGCAGTTAATGTTGTTGCCTCGTTGTTATCGCGAATGGTTTTTGCTAAAGTAAAAGACGAGCCGACTGAAAAAGTTAAACCCATACCCATAAAAGCTTTTTGCCAGGGGTCTACCTGTAAATAAATGATACCTACAGTAGTTGCGGAAAGGGCAAGAATAAAAGAAACCCAGCACTGAAGTATCCAAGCATTAGTATCTTTTTGACGTATGATTTGTTTCTGCATAGTGCCTCTAGATCAAATATATCTTTTGGTGGATTAACTTAAAGCATAGAGAGTGCGAATGAAGCGGTCAGGAGAGCAGGGGACAGTTTCGATAAGTGAACAGTGCGATCGAACTTTTTACTAAAAACTATAACGCTGTAAATAGGGTTTGAGGCTCTCGAAAGACTCGCAGCGAGTGGACAGTTTGAAAACTCCACTAAGGAAAGCTAGTTTTTTCTCAAAATAGCGTAAGGTGCGCAATGCGCACCCTACTTCTCCCACTCCGCCTCCGCTAAGGAGAGTTTGACTTTTGAGCGGTTTCAACCGCCCACTCTTATCTACTTTGTTTGTGTAGCCCCGGTTTCAACCGCCGAGTCTTATCTACTTATTTTTTTGCTGAGTCTTCGCTTGTTCGATCGCAATTTCCCTGACTGCTTGCAAAGAACTCAAATTCGATGAGCCCTCAATCGCCTTCACCGCCAAATCTTGAACCTGTTTCAAAGCAGAATCCAGTTGTTTCGACAAGCTAGCAAGGCGCGCATCTTGATTTTGAATTGTCTGCAACATCCCTTGAATTTGCAGTTCATAATTTTGCTTTTGCCCTTCGATATCTTTAGCAGACAAATCAGCCTTAACTTTAGCTTGATAATTGCCAATATTGCGGCCGTTATCTTTCCCGTTCTTGATATTAGCTTCCAGTTCTTTCGGGAAAGCTTCTACCTTAGCTTTCACCTCAGCATAAAGTTTTTCGCGTTCCGAAATAGATTTTTCGCGTTCCGCCCACTGTTTCTCCTGTTCTTGTTGAAACTCTTCGATTTCTTGATACAGCCTTTTCTGGCGCTGTTCGTATTCTTCGATGTCCATATCTCGCTGAAGATTCAAATCGTAACTATACAATTCTTCATCCCGCTGGCGAGCTTTTTGGTGAGTCTCATTGCGTTCTTTAACTGCCAACTTTTGCAGTTCCTGCTCTTTTTCCCAAGCTTGCCGACATTCCAACAATTCCTGTTCAACAGTTTCGCGCTGTTCGCTGAGTTCGCCAGCAAAAGTTTTCGCGCTTTCTTCGTACTGTTGAATTAAATTGTCCAGCGTATCTTCTGCAACATCTTCTAAACTGTGCAACTCTTGCAGTTGTTGAATTTCATCGCCCACAGTGCGTCGCAATTCTTCGACTTTAGCAGCTTCCGAAGTTAACTTTTCAGACAACTCGCTGACAGCGCCACCAAAGCTAAATTGCAGTAAGATTAAATTGTCGATGGTAGACTGCATTTTTTGTGGATTTTGAGTTAAAGCCATTGGTTTCTTTGCCTCCACAATAGGTTTTTCGGGGACTGCTGTTTGCTTTTGGGAAGCGTTTAGCTGTTGGATTTGCGATTCTAACTGCGCTTTTTCTTGCGCTGCTTCCTTGTACGCTTCTAGAATTTCAGCCTTGGTGCTTTTGTCGCTAACTCTTTTGTTCATGACTTTTCATTCCTTAATAGTTGGGAAAATTTCTGTCATTTTTTCGCAAGGTGCGCCTTGCACACCTTACTGGGTTTTAAGCTTTGCTGGCAAAAGCTTTCATTGCCAAATCTTGCGCTTGTTTCATCGTGGCTTGCAGTTGCGCGGAAATTTCGGCGATTTGTTCGGTTTGTCGCCCAATTGTCTGCTGTAAAGATTGGACTTTCAATTCATATCCTTGCTTGCTTCCTTCCCACTCTTTCTCCACTAAATCTGCCTTGACTTTAGCTTCGCGGGAAACTTCTTGAATTGCTTCTTCTTTGGCTTTGACATAAGCCTGTTTGAGTTCTTCTTCAAATCCGGCGGCTTTTCTTTGATTCTCTTCAAACTTCGCTTGATTGTCGCTGAGGACTTTTTCCCGTTCCACCCAATTTTTTTCTTTTTCGCGGGTAGATTCTTGCAAATGCCGTTCTAGTTTACGCTTCGTTTCTTCGTATTCGTCGGTTTCGATTTGGCGACTGCGCTGTAATTCGTATTGATAATCGGCTGTTTCTTCCTGCCGCTTTTTAGTTATGAGTGCAGCCTCTTCTTGAACTGCTGCCTCAAATTCTTGCTGGTCTTTTTCCCAAATTTTGCGTTTTTGGGTCGTGTCTTTTTCGATAATTTCGCGTTGGTTAGCAGCGTTTTGTTCGAGCAGTGTCAATTTTTCTTGGTGCTCTTGAGTTAAAATGTGGAGGGCGTCTGCTACAACTCTGATTTGCTGCAACTCTTGCAATTGTTGGGCTTCTATTTCGATCGCGCGTTTTAATTCGTCTAATTTTGAAGATTCCGCCTTCAGTTTTTCGGAAAGTCCGCTGGTGATGCTGCCGAAATCTAATTGCAAGTCAGCCAAGCCTTTGACGATGCTGTCAATTGTGTAGGTGGAAGCGACTTCGAGGAGTTGTTTGTTTTTGGCTTTTTCGGCTGACTCTTCTTTGGTTTCTACTTTGGATTCGATCTTTTTTTTGTCTGCTAAAATCTGCTGAAAGTTTTGCAAAATTTTGGCTTTGCTATCCTTGGCAGTTGCTATTGTCATAATGTTTGCTTCTCCTGATTATAACTTTTCGACACTTGTGAATGAAAGGTTTTCTGTTATTCTAAGTTGCGGAGTTGGCTGAGAATGGCTCGGTATTTTTTGGCTGCGTCGGGTTTTTCTTCGGGATTATCGCTGGCTAGAGTTTTGAGAAGTTTCGAGCAGCGATCGCACCGATTTCCTTCCCAGCAGCCGCACTCATCAATTATACTCAAAAGTGCGCCTTTTAGCAATTGATTTTCCGCTAACAAAGCTCGGTAATTTCGCTGAACCGATTCGGCAACTAAAGTCATGTGCTGGAAGTCTTCGGTGAGACTTTCGATGTCGTTAACTGCGTCTGCCCGAATTTGGTCGAGCAGCTCAAGATTCTCTTTCAAACGACTTTCTTGCAGGTTTGGTTTGGTTTTCAGCTTGGTTAATTTCTTCATTTCACTCTGTTGTAACACTTATGGTAAAGGCGCGATTTAATCGCGCCTTTACAACAAAATTAGAACAAGTCAGCAGTTAATGGGTCTTCGGCTGGCGGTAGCGACATACTGCCGTTGGAATTCAAAGCCATAGCATCGCTTTCACCCCCAGCGTGAGCAGCCATCAAGCAGGCAACTTGCTGCGCCGGCAGGTTATCTAAACACACCATAGCTTTTGTTCCTTCTAAGTCAATCATCCGCGATTGATTGCTAGAATCTGACAAAACTGCTGCGGCTTGGTCGATAACCGCCCAATCTTTCCGCTCGTTCCAAGACCATTTCAAGCTGTAGTAGTTGATCGGTTTTACTACTCCGCTGTCGTCTGGTTTCTGACCGGAATGCTTGACAAATTCGGGAATAAAAATCCCGGTTGCAGGCTCTACGCCGCGAGATTGAACTGATGCTACCAAGCGGTTAAAATCGTTCAAGCTGCGGTTTTTGATGTAGGTCACCATGACAACTCCTTGCGGCAATTCGCCACTTTCTGCGACAAACCACAGTTGACCCCACAATGTGTGCGAAGTTTGACCGAGGGAACCGAAGAATTTGGAGAATTTGAGGATTGTCATGGAACACTTGGAACCGTAGTCTGTATCGCCGATCGCCCACTGGCCACTTTGGCAATTGTTACGTACTGCGATCGGGATTTCCGGTACTAGCAAAGCATTGCTCGGTTTGGCACCAAATACTGAAAATGTAGGTCTTTCTTGTGTTTTAGTAGTCATTGTTCGTTTTTCCTTAGTTATTTATTGCTGCTTGACCGGGAATTGGTAATTGAGAATTGGTAATTGGTAATCCGTTAAATCTCGTACATTGCTCGTGGCCGAACTTCGATTACCTAATGAGATGTGTTGTCGCTTTTGGTTCTGGATAGGTATACTCAAGCATCGCCTCTTGTTGAGCTTTGATAATCCGCAGCGCGGCGAGCAAATGCTCTAATGTTTCTAGGTGCGCTGGGGTGAAGTGGATGCTGAAGCCTTCGCCATCCCGCGCGTAGCCGGGACAAACCAGTGAGGCTGAGCTTTGTTCTTCGTGGGTGGCGATGTATAGCCAGTCATCGTCTTCGAGCTTGTAATGCGTGTCTGTCCAGGTTCTCAGCATTTGCGATCTGCTCCTCCTTATTTGCTGCGTACAAGCGTTTTGACGCCCAGCGCTTCTCACTCCTCTGAAGTTGACGACGCTATATGTAGCGTGTGAGCTAGGCTAATTTGCACCGTTAACTCTACCAGTCCGGGTTTGTTGGTTGATTAAACCGTCAACTAACCTCATGGTAGCGCGGGTTGATTTTCCCGTCAAGTCTTTTGTTGAACTTTTCATCAAAACAGGCTAGAATGCTTGTCAGGAGGCGAAAAACCGTGGAACAAACATTTGGAAGACTGATCCGTCAAGCTCGCAAGGACAAAGCTTACTCACAACGTGAGCTAGCAGCTATGCTAAGTGTGGACTTTACTTATTTGTCGAAGTTGGAGAATGATCGAGCGGATTATGCGCCCAAAGAGGACGTAATCCGATCGCTAGCACGGAATCTAGACATAAACGAAGAGGAATTGATTTTCTTGGCCGGGAGGCTGCCGCAGCAGTACGAAGCGCTGCTGAAGCAGAATCCGAAGGAAATGCAGGCTCTTTTCCGCCGGATGCAAGAAAATCCAGATTGGCTCAAACAATCTTTTGAAGCGTAAGAGAGGCCCCTCATAGTGAGTATTTTTAAACCGTATTGCTTCTATCCCAAAGAAACGATCGAGCGTTTGGCAAATGACATCTTGATGCAGATGCAGAAAACGCAAAATTTTGCTCCGAGATGGCCTTTTGATGCGACAACGGTTGCTGATTTTCTGGATTTAGGCGTAGTTTGGGAGTGCATTGAGCCGGATGAAGAAGGTGCGATCGCGGCGAGGATTTTGCCGCAGCAGCGGTTAATCGAAATCAACGAACAGATTCTCGAAAAACCGCCCGGTTTCATCGAATCGACGATCGCCCACGAAATCGGCCACTGGGTGCTACACGTCAATCAAGACGAAGCAGACGGCACTGTGGAACAGTTAGAATTAAACTTAGGCAATGAAGGAAAAACGGCGTCTGATGTCGAGGAACCGTTTGTTTGTCGGGGTGCGAGTGCTGATAATAAGGTTTTGTCGATCGAATGGCAAGCGCAATATTTTGCAAGCTGTTTGTTGATGCCTCGGTGTATTTTGGAGGAAAAAAGACAGGGACGCGATTTAACTAAGTGGTCGCATTTATACAAAATGAGAGATGAATTGGGAGTGAGCATTTCCAATTTAACAAACCGCTTGCAAGAATTCGATTGGATTTACATTCCCAAGGGAACGCGCGAGATTTATGCCGGGAAAGATGCCGCAAACGGACAGCAGCGGTTGTTTGGATAAAAGTGCGATCCTCTTCGAGGGCTGCGCTAACGAATTTGAGGTTTGAGATTTGGAAGCCATTCTCTAATCTCAAATCTTTAAAATTCATTTATCATTAAGTTCACTTTTATGCTAACCAATATTGAAATCCTGCTTGCAGCTTGTGAGGAATTAAATATTCCTTACGAAATCCTGCATCCTTCCCAAAACTTGATTAGACTCAAACAGGGCGGCGAAGAATATTATTTTGTCAATTACATGACGCCATTTAACAGCGCGTCAGTAGCAGAGATTTTTAAAGACAAAGAATATACTTATCAACTCTTAAACGGCAAAATAAATACTCCCAGAACTCTCGGTTTTGTCTCGCCTCACTGCGAGGAGAAGTATAAAAAGTATTTGAGTTTCCCAGATATTGAATCAATAATTATAGAAGTAAACAAAAAATTCGCTTTCCAGGTGATTCTCAAAAGAAATCGCGGTGCTGGTGGCAACAATGTTTTTTTATGTAAAACTAGAGAGCAAATTAAAGAAGCGCTAGAAATTATATTTAACGTCAACAGCAAAGATTATGACTATGTGGCGCTAGCTCAAGAATATATCGAAATAGCCCACGAATATCGGGCTGTATTCTGCAAAGAAAAGCTAGTTTTGCTGTACGAGAAAGACAAATCTCAGGCTAAGTTTGCGGGTAATTTAAGCCCGCTGCACTGGGAAGGTGCAAAGGCAAAACATATAATTAACCCCAATCTAATGTCGGAGATTGAAGATTTTGTTAAACCTGTTTTTGCTGAAATTGCGATTAATTATGCTGGGCTTGACATAGCGCTAGATAAAAACGGAGCATATTGGTTAATTGAAATTAACTCAAGTCCCAATTACGATATATTTGTCAGAGATAACGATCGCCAAATTGTCGTAATAATGTTTAAAGACATTCTGGATACCTTGGTTGTTAACAAAACGCCTTATTTGAAATGAAGAGTTGAGTAACAAGAACCTTAACCCAACTTACATATTTTGAATTTCACTCCATTCCTTGAAAATACCAGTAAAGATTAGCAACAGTTAAATCATTGACTTCTTGCCAACTTGAGGGGGCTAAAGCTTTATAGCCAGAGGTATTGGCTTTTTCACTGATATAAAATTCGTGATGTTGACGCAAGCTAGGTTTGATCAAAAATCGTAATTGATCCAGTAGCGATTTGAAGTGGGATTTTTGCTGCAAGTTTTCGTAGAGCGCAATTTCTTCTGGTTCTGCCACTATAGCAACTTCTTGATTAGTATTTGAAACTGGAGTCGTTTCCATATTTAAACTAGCCAATTGTTTACGCTCATCAGCCGATAAACTTAGCATCCAATCTACCTGATTTTGCCAAGAGTTCAAAACTACTAGATCCTGATTATAAATCCGTGTGATTTCTGGAAATATAAAATCAATTTCATCTTTTGTGCAGCGCTCAATAACGGTGAGAATGTCTTGGCGTATTCTTTCTTGGAGGTGGGAAAGGGAATTACTTACAGACGCAGGCTCGTTCAGCAATTGATAAGTTAATGAAATTGTCTGCTCAATTGCCCAAGCACATTCAACTCTACGAAGATAGCCAACTGCACAAGTGGCTTTGAATAACTCAGGATTATTATAGTCAGCTAAAGCATTAGCTAAAATGTGTTGTGCACTTGTTAAGGTAGAATTTCTGGTATGTTTATCTTCCATTAATAAAGCATCTTGAATTAGTCTCTGTGCCATCGCAAATTTGTGATAAGCTTGACTTAAGATTAAACGATGGTGCTCAAAAATAGTGCTTTCAGCTAACAGTTTAATTTCAGCAATAACGTCTGCTTTCTGGTCTTTTAGCAATGCCTCTATACTAATAAAACCATGTGTAACTGTTAGCTTCAATTCCTTAATATCTTCCCTCATTTTTAAGGTCTGATGAAGGTTAACGGCTGACATTGCAGCTATGGCCACCACGCCGACACCAATGACGGCAGTAGATGCTGACAGAATGCCCACATTAGCCGAAAGAGATTTTAAGCCATACTCAATCACATCTAGTCTTCTGTAAGTTTCTTTAGAAATCAGATCGGTTTGAACCATTTGCGCTACACCTAATACAAAATCTGGAATAGCGAACAAGGGCTCGGCAACCATACCAATTGCCGAACCTACAAAGTGACCTGTTGCTCTGTCTCTAGCAATTCCCAATAATACTCCTGCACTATTCTTCACGACTTCATAAGTGCCGGAGATGATACCAGCCTGTATGTGAGGAGGAAACACAAAAACCATATTTTTTTACCTGACTAGCGATTAATGTTACACATTATAATATATTATATGATTATGGTTAAATCTGTCAGTCTACAGTGGAATTACTTAGATGAACGAATTCATGCAAGCATTTCAGAACATCGCCCAATCTGCGGCTGTCGTCGCGGCGGATGATGATAAATCCTTAGAAATTAAGAAATCTGCTACAACCGTAATTAAGTCTGTCCAGCCTGGGTTTGATGAATTGAGGGAATCAGCCACCAGACTTGAGAAAGTTGTGCAAAAATGCCGGAAAGATATAGATCATGCTGAAGACGTTTGGACTTGCAAACTTGGGATTGTCCAAGCTTCAAAACAGGAAATATGGCAACAGCTTGGGGAACTGAGCGGCTGTCATGTCAGAATTAATGAACTAGGCGAGCAATGTCAAAATTCGGCGATTGATAAATCTCAAGATTATTGGGATAAAATATTTGATGTCCGCGTTAAACAGAAGTGGTTTATTGATGCAGCCAATAAACAAAAAAAAGGAATTGGCTGGAAAGAAAAGGATGATTTTATTAAAGATATTCCCATCGTTATGAATCTTGTTTGTATGGAAATCGATCAAATCATTAAGCGCAGCCTAGGTCTAGTTTATCAAGACCTTAGCACGATCAACTTAAAAGTGCTTACCCAGTATTTCCAAAATTTAGATAAGCAGACAAAAGATGTGTTGAAGCATCAGATGAATTTAACTTTTAGCGACATAGCAAATAAATTTGAGCAGCCGACAGTTTACTTGCCTGAGAACACCAAATCACTGAGGTCTGAACTTATTTCGGCTCTGGATAATTTATCCAAATACCGTTTAGGTGATCTTTTCTGGGAAGAGGTGGTAAATTTAAAAAAGCAGGTTTCAACCGCGATCGATAATTTCATCAATTCCATCTTTGATGACAGATTAAAAGTAGGAAGTCAAGCTTTGGTTCAAGCCATGATATTTTACAATGAATTTTTAGAAAAGCAAGATAGATATCAGAAAGAAACACCTGCACAACGTCAGGCTGAAAGAGCCTGGATTGATTCGCAATGGACAGAAATTCAGAGAGTGGAAAAAGGTATTAAAATAATTCTAAATTCTTCTCCATAATTCCTTAAGCTACTGTTATTGTACTAGAGCGCACTTCTTCACACGCTAAAATAAACTTAGTCACAATTCCATGAAAAAAATGACAACACAACTACTAGAACTAGAGGGAACGTGGGAAGAAATTCTCGCCCAATCAGCCAAATTTGCCGATCGCCGAGTTCGCGTTATTGTTCTTGCGGATGAGGAACCGCTGAAGTCAGCCGAAGACTGTTTTCGTCAAGGATGGCACGAAGCAATGACAGGAGACACTGTACCGCTTTCTGAACTGTGGGAAGGTATTGATGCAGTGATCGAGATGATGGAGTCTCTGCCAGAAACTTTACAGCAGCAAGTGGCAGAATACTTGAAAGAGTATATCGCAGACTTAAAAGATGAGCTTCAATGGGAACAATCTTTCGAGAAAACGCAACCGCAACTTGTGGCTGCTGCCCAACGCGCAAAACAAGAAATTGCTCTTGCTGACGAACCTTTGAAGTCAGCAGAAGAGTGTTTTCGCCAAGGATGGCACGAAGCAATGACAGGGCAGACTGTACCGCTTTCTGAACTTTGGGAGGGAATTGATGCAGAATAATCCTCTTTTAAGGCAGATTATACCTACACGAGAATTTCAACGCGACTTGCGGGCTCTATCTAAAAAGTACCGCCATATTCGATCGGATGTTCAGCCGATCATTGAAAAACTACAAGCTGGAGAGTTGCTGGGAGTTCCGATACCTGGGATTGGTTACGAGATATTTAAGGTGCGTGTTAAAAACAGCGACATTCAAAAAGGAAAAAGCGCTGGATATAGATTCATTTACTACCTTCAAACAATGACAATCGTTATCTTGATTGCCATTTATTCAAAATCAGAACAATCAGATATTGCCGCCGATCGAATTTTAGAAATTATCAGCGAATTTAATGAGTTGATTGAAAAGCCAGGAGAAACAACAGAAGAAATACAAGATAAGGACTAAAGTCCTCACTACCAACCTTAGATTACATCCTTTCTAACACCTTAATCCCCAACAACTCCAAACCCAATTTCAAAGTCCTCGCCGTCAAATCGCACAAAATTAATCGCGATGTCCGCAACGGTTCCTCAGCTTTCAAGACCGGACATTGCTCAAAAAATTGATTGAACTTTTGACTCAATTCAAACAAATACTGACAAATTCGATTGGGCAACAAATCCCCGCCTACAGCATTCACAACTTCACTCAACTGCAATAAATGTTTGGCTAAAACTAACTCTGCATCAGATTGCAAGATTACTTTCGCACCAGCATCTAAATTATCGAAATCAATCTCACCTTTGCGGCGAATTCCCTGGACGCGCACGTAAGCATACAGCATATAAGGAGCGGTATTTCCTTGCAATGCGAGCATTTTGTCGTAACTGAAAATATAGTTGCTGGCGCGATTTTGACTTAAATCGGCATACTTAACGGCACTCAAACCAACTGTTCGAGATACGTTAGCAATAAATTCCTCAGTTTCTTGTCTTTCTTCGACTTTTAATCTCTCTTCCAAATCTTGGCGCGTGCGGACGATCGCCTCATCTAACAAATCCTGCAACCGCACTGTATCCCCAGAACGGGTTTTGAGTTTTTTGCCGTCTTCTCCCAATACCAAACCGAAGGGAATGTGGACAATCTCGACATCATCAGGAATCCAACCAGCTTTTCTGGCTACTGCAAATACTTGGGCAAAATGGTTTGCTTGTCCCGAATCGGTGACATAAATTAACCGCTTTGCATTGTCTTTTTGGATGCGGTAGCGCACTGCTGCTAAATCTGTTGTGGCGTAATTGTAGCCGCCGTCGGTTTTTTGGACGATTAGCGGCAGTGGTTCGCCTTCTTTATTGGTAAAACCGTCTACAAAAACGCATTTCGCGCCGTCACTTTCTACTAGCAAACCTAGATTAGTTAAATCTTCGACTACTGCGGGCAATAATGGATTGTAAAACGATTCGCCGCGTTCGGTTAATTTGATATCGAGCAAGTCGTATATTACTTGGAATTCGCGGCGCGATTGATCGCACAGCAATTTCCAAGCGCGACGGGTGTCTTCGGCGCCTGCTTGCAGTTTTACTACTTCTTGGCGGGCGGTTTCTTTGAAGGTTTCGTCTGCGTCGAAGCGCTGTTTTGCTTGGCGGTAAAATGCGACTAAATCGCCTAAATCTAGGGCGTCAGCAGTTGTGAGGGCTTCGGGGTGAACTTCGCGCAAATATGCGATCAGCATTCCGAATTGGGTGCCCCAGTCGCCGATGTGGTTGATTCTGAGTACGTCGTGGCCTTGGAATTCGAGGGTGCGGGCGATCGCATCTCCGATGATTGTCGATCGCAAGTGCCCGACGTGCATTTCTTTGGCGATATTCGGGCTGGAAAAGTCGATCGCGATTGTCTGAGGCGTTTTCGCCGGTTCAATCCCCAAACGCGAGTCGCCAGCGATCGCACTAATTTGCGCTTCCAAATAAGCCGGTTTCAGCTTCAAATTGATAAAACCGGGCCCGGCGATTTCTGGGATTTCGCAGATGTCAGTAATATCTAGGTTTTCGATAATTGTCGAGGCGATCGCCCGTGGGGGCTTTCCTAACTTTTTCCCCAAACTCATCGCCGCGTTGCACTGAAAGTCGCCAAAGTTGGGATTGCTGGCGGCGGCTAGCATCGGATCTGCACCTGCATAACTTTCGCCGAATGCAGCGGTGAATGCTTTTTCAAATTTTGCTTTTAACTGTTGGGCGATCGAGTTCATCTTGAATATTTTGATTGGATGTTTATTTTAAACTCTAGATTAAGCACTTTTTGCCAATAATACTCTTACTACTTAGGTAATTTCCCTCTGTCTCTCTCCCTCTGGCCCTTTCCCCCTCTCCTCACCTACTAGGAAATTTTGTACTTAGCTTTGAGCTGGTGATGCGATCAAAATCGCTCACCGTAATAGCACAGAGTACATTTTATCACAGTTGCGATCGCTACACAAATTAAAAAATGTCACATCAAGTCCATGATCTCGATCGCTAGATCATTTTGTTAAATCCCTTACATTAAGGTATGTTAAAATTTTTTCAATGCACCCAAAAATCCTACGAAAGGAAGTAGTTATGTTATCTCAACCTATTTTTGGCGATCGCTCTCTGACCCAAGTCTTTTATCAAGCAGTAATCGCTCGCTTCTACGACGGTTTCAGTCTCTCCACCCAAGCACTATTACGAGAGTGTACCCTTGGCTTCGCTCCTTGTCCCGATGGAGTCAAAACCTTTTTCATCATCGCGCCGAGTCTGGATGCAGCAGAGCAACTAATGGAAAAAATGGACAGTATTTTGGAGCGAGTTGCCGAACTCATGGCTGGAGTCGGACAAGTTGCCCTGTGCATAGTTCCCCCCGGCAACGAAGCAGAGCAACCGGTCGATCTGCAAGACTTAGAAAAAGTTCCCCCAGATTGTCTGGCTTGCAAATTCTTTACAATTATATGGGCCGATGCTGCGGCGGATCGATAAAATTGACAGTTAGCAACCAGCAACTAAACACGGTTCGGCCCAAGCTGTGCCAGTGGTGGCGCGGGGTAGATTGTCTGTTAGTTACAGTCCCTGGAATTATCGGGCAAAGCGTGTAGGTAATTCGATCGTTGGCAAGGTTGCACTCGCAATCCTTGGCAAGTGTCAAACAAGCAGACAAAATATATATCAAAAGCCCGCTTGTCAGTCGCTCAAATTTTTACCTGCCGGCTCCAACAGCCGTGCATCTACTTTTTACATTCCCAATAAAGGCCACCAAAAAGCCGCATCAACTCTCCTGGGTGTCTCGCTTCAAAAGACAGCAGCAGGAATTAGGCGGAATCGCTGGAACATAAAGTTTTGCGAAATATCGGCTCATGTTCAGAATAAGCAGAAATATTCTCAAAAATAGATAAGAGTTCCGCAGGTTTACCTCAGAAACCCGGTTTCTAGCCCCGCGCTTCCTATTCGCGGTTCGCTGGGAAATTGACAAAAAATAAGCTGTTTGTGGAAGAGTCACTAGCTAGAAACAGAGCAAAGCTTTACTCAAAAAAAGAGCAGTTTTCCAGCGACACCCCTGGCAGTGCAGAGCGATCGTACCACAGGCTCATAGAATTTGTTAAAAATTTTAGTTGAAAATTTGAATTATTAAATTTTATGCCTAACATTGGGGATAAAATCTAAGATTGAAATTCTCAAATCTGAAATCAAGGCATTATGGTAAAACTGACACCAAACCCCAGCTTTAGTTTAACAATTCGGGTTGCTCTGCCGAATCGGCCGGGAATGCTGGCAAGCGTCACCAGTGCGATCGCATCTGTCGGCGGCAACTTCGGTCAAATCGACTTGATCGAGCAAACCCGCGCCACTACCGTTCGCGATATCACCGTCGATGCTTACAGCCTCGAACACAACGAAGAAATATTGCAAGTAGTGAAAGCGCTGCCGGATATCAAAGTGATCGACGTGTACGATCGCACTTTCAACTTGCACCGCGGCGGAAAAATCAGCGTAGTTAGCAAAATTTCCCTCAAACGCCAGTCAGATTTGGCAATGGCATACACCCCTGGAGTCGGCCGCATCTGCACTGCGATCGCCAATGACCCCCAACAAGTTTATAACCTCACAATCAAACAAAATACTGTTGCCATTGTTACCGACGGTAGCGCAGTTTTGGGACTGGGAAACCTCGGCCCTGCCGCCGCGCTGCCAGTCATGGAAGGCAAAGCCATGCTATTTAAAGAATTTGCAGGTATTGACGCCTTTCCTATCTGTTTGAATACCCAAGATACCGAGGAAATTATTCGCACAGTGCAGAATATCGCCCCGGTTTTTGGCGGCGTTAACCTCGAAGATATTTCTTCTCCCCGCTGCTTTGAAATCGAAGCAAGATTGCGGGAAACCTTAGATATTCCGATTTTTCACGACGACCAGCACGGCACTGCGATTGTTAGTTTGGCAGCATTAATTAATGCCTTGAAACTCGTCAAAAAAACAATAGAAGAAGTGTGTATCGTGATTAACGGAGCAGGTGCGGCCGGAGTCGCGATCGCCCGCTTGCTGCGTAAAGCAGGTGCAGAAAACATCATCATGTGCGACTCCAAAGGCGTTCTCTCCGAAGACCGCACGGATATGAACCCAGAAAAACTAGAATTTGCTGTGGCTTCGAGCGGTACTTTGGAAGATGCGATCGCCGGTGCCGATGTATTTTTAGGAGTCAGCGCCCCCGGGGTAGTCACCCGATCGATGGTGCGTTCGATGGCCGAGAATCCCATTGTTTTTGCAATGGCAAATCCCATTCCCGAAATTCAGCCCGAATTAATTATGGAAGATGCGGCGATCATTGCCACCGGACGTAGCGACTACCCGAATCAAATTAACAATGTTTTGGCATTTCCGGGGATATTTCGAGGTGCTTTGGACTGCAAAGCTGCCACGATTACGACCAGTATGTATTTGGAAGCAGCTTATGCGATCGCCTCTTTAGTCAGTCCTTCCCAGCTTGACAAAGAGCACATTATACCGTCTGTTTTTGACGAAAGAGTTGCCATTGCTGTCGCCGGTGCAGTGCAGTTGGCCGCCCGCTCCGAAGGTATTGCCCGCGATTAATTGAAGAAAGAAGGAAGAAGGAAGAGGGCCTTCTTCCCTCAACCCTCAGCATCCATCCGTTAAATCCGTTAAATCTCTTATACAATCTGTTGCTGAACTTCCTTCTTCCCTCTTCCTTAATGAAGGATAAAAGTTACACTAATAAACAAGATAAAAAGATATAATTAAATAACTTAAGCCCAGCTATGTTCAGATGCAAAGCCAGTTAGGAAAAGCCAAGCGCGATCGCTCCCGCCGCCAATTGTTAGAACTAAGCCCGCTCGGGCTGGCATTGTGCCGGACAGACGGGACTTTTATCGACGTAAATCTAGCTTTTGCAAGTATTATCGGCCGCACAGTTGCAGAAACTCTTCACATCAACTACTGGGAAATTCAGCAAACGCAGTGCGCGGGCCGAGAAAAATATCTACCAAGTCAAGCAAAAAATAGCTGCACGGGCCTGTGCGAAGCAGCATACAAACATAAAAACAACCATCTCGTACCCGTGCGAGTTTCTGAGCGGACAATTGAAACAGGGGGAGAGTGCGCGATTTGGCTGAGCGCTGAAGAAATCTTTAATTCTGAGCCTGAAAATAGCGATCCGCTGGAATCAGCGCCGCCGGAGTGCAATTCACATCTGGAAAAATTGCTGACAAAGCAGACTGCCGAACTGGAAAAAACTCAGAAACTACTCGAAGAAAAAATCGCCGAACTGGAACAGGCTCAAGAAAGATTGCGTCTCCAAAGTCAAATTATCGACCAACTTCACGAGTCGGTGATTTCAACAGATATGGACGGCTTGATCGGTATGTGGAATCAAGCCTCCCAAAAGTTATACGGCTATCAAAAAACTGAGGCTATCGGACAGCACATTTCTCTAATTTACTCCCCTGAACAGCACGAATTTTTGTTAGATCAAGTCATCAAACCGCTACCAAAAGAAGGCGATCCTGAAATAGAAGTTATCACACGCCGTAAATCAGGAGAAAATTTTTACTCGCACCTAATGCTTTCGCTATTGAAAGACAACACGGGAGAAGTTGTCGGGATGATTTGCTGTTTAACAGATCTCAGCGATCGCAAAGCTTTAGAACAAGAATTAGCACAGAGACAAGCACTATTTGATGCCTTTTTTCAAGAGGCGCCTGCGGGACTTTGCATTTTGGACTCCCAACTGCGCTACGTGCAAATTAATCAATTTTTAGCAGAAATAAATTGCCTGAGTCCAGCAGAGCACATCGGCAAGACTGTACGCGAAATATTGCCAAATATCGCTCCAATAATAGAGCCTTTGTACGAACAAATTTTGAGGACGAAACAACCCTTAATTAACATCGAGATGAGTGGGGACAATCCAAGAAAGCCGGGGTTTGTGCGACACCTGACAGGCTCTTATTTTCCCCTGCTCGACCAAGATGGCGAGGCGTTCGGCATCGGTGCAGTCATAATTGACATTACCGATCGAAAACTTGCAGAAGCTGCGCTGCAAAAAAGCGAACAGCTTTACCGCACTATGGCACGCAACTTTCCTAACGGCGCGGTGATGTTGTTCGATCGAGAAATGCGCTTCACCCTGGTAGAAGGTAGAGAATTAGCAGCAGTCGGGCTTTCCAAAGAATTGATGGAAGGCAAGACAATCTGGGAAGTATTCGAGCCAGATTTTTGCGGTGTCCTCGAGCCAAATTATCGGGCGGCACTGGCAGGAGAAACAGTTGTTACAGAATTTACTTATCGCGATCGCATCTACCTCGGTCATACTTTGCCAGTCAGAAACGAACGGCAAGAAATCATCGGCGGATTGCTAATGACTCAAAACATTACCGCTCGTCAATTAGCAGAAGAAGCGCTCAGGGAAAGCGAGGAAAAATACAGGTGCATTGTCGAGACAGCAGACGAAGGAATTTGGATGATAAATACGGAGGGTAACACTTCTTTTGTCAACAACAAAATGGCTGATATGCTCGGCTGCACTCCAGAAGAAATGATCGGGCAGTCGCTATTTGCTTTCATGGATGCAGAAGGCATCGCACTCGCACAAGCCAATCTCAACCGCCGCCGTGAAGGAATTCGCGAACAGCTCGATTTTAAGTTCCGTCGCCGAGACGGCAGCGACTTGTGGGCGATAGTTTCTACTAATTCCTTGGCAGACAAACAGGGACGCTATGTGGGCGCTTTGGCAATGGTTGCCGACATTACCGATCGCAAGCAAACAGAAGCCGCCTTGCAGCAGTCGGAATCCAAATTTCGATCGCTCTACGAATTAACCAGTTTGCCCGTTTTGATGTTATATGAAAAGGCGATCGCAGATGCCAACACAGCCACCCTAAAACTATTTGGCTGCACTGCCCCGCAACAGTTGTACGGAAAAAACCCCGCCCAATTGTCGCCTCCTTTCCAACCCAACGGCAGAGATTCTTTGAGTTTGGTTAACGAAATGATGGATCTCGCCTTTGAGCGGGGAAACCACCGTTTTGAGTGGGTTCACCAGCGCTTAGACGGTACTGATTTTCCTGCAGAAGTCGTGCTGACAGTCATCGAAGTTGGAAATGAAAAAATTATCCAAGCCGTCGTCCAAGATTTAACCGATCGCAAACTTGCAGAAGAAACATTAGTGCGATCGGAACAAGCGCTCAGGCAGCAAGCTCAGCGAGAACAACTGCTCAATCAAATTGCCAACCAAATCCGCACTTCTTTAGATTTAGACACAATTGTAGAAACCGCCGTTCAAGAAATTCGCAATTTGATACACCTAGATTGGTGCATCTTCACTTGGTATCGCCCCAACAGCAATTCTCCGGTTTGGGACGTAACTTACGAAGCGAAGAATGCAGATTTGCCGAGTATACTGGGCACTTATCCTGTAGACCACAAATCTAGTCTCGCAGTGGGACAGATTTTGCGGCGAGAAATTCTGCGAATTGATGATGTCAGCACTTTTGAAGATGTAGAATTGCGCGAAGTTTTGCAGGGTTCCAATTTTAATTCAGTCCTGTCGCTGCCAATTTATACTGCTTCCGGGGATATTGGGGCGATTACGTGCTATCAGGCTATGTCCGTGCGAAATTGGAGCGACTCTGAAGTCGAACTGATGCAAGCGGTGGTCGCTCAAATTGCGATCGCGATCGACCACGCCGAACTCTACACCCAAACCCGCACGGCGGCCCGATTAGCTCAAGCTCAAACTCAACAACTAGAACAAACTTTGCAGGATCTCCAACGCACCCAAACTCAATTAATTCAAAGTGAAAAAATGTCGAGTTTGGGACAGTTAGTCGCAGGTGTCGCCCATGAAATTAACAACCCGGTTAATTTTATTTATGGCAATCTCAGCTACACCAGCGAGTACACTCAAAACTTGCTAAAAATGCTGCAACTTTACCAGAAAGAATACCCGCAGCCTAGCGCCAGAATTGTAGATGCAAGGGAAGACTTTGAAATTGATTATCTTATTGAAGATTTACCGAAAATTTTAGCATCTATGAAAGTCGGAGCCGATCGCATCCGCGACATAGTTTTGAGCCTGCGGACTTTTTCAAGACTTGACGAAGCTGAAAAGAAACAAGTTGACATTCACGAAGGCATTGAAAGCACGCTGCTGATTTTGCAAAACCGCCTGAAACATAAAGCCGATCACCCGACAATTAATGTGATTAAAGAATACGGTACGTTGCCTTTAGTTGAATGTTATCCCGGTCAGTTAAATCAAGTATTTATGAATTTGTTGAGCAATGCGCTAGACGCATTGGAAATGGAGATGAAGGAATCCGAGCGCAACGCCAAAAATCTCTCAATTACGATTCGCACCCAAGTAACCGACAATAACAGCGTTGCCATATCGATAGCTGACAGCGGTCCAGGAATGAGCGAAGATGTGCAAAAGCGCTTGTTTGACCCGTTTTTCACTACTAAACCCATTGGCAAAGGAACTGGCTTAGGATTGGCTATTTCGCACTCTATTATAGTAGAAAAACACGGCGGCAAACTTTCTTGCACTTCTTTATTGGGAGAAGGTTCCGAATTTGCGATCGAGATTCCTCTGCGGCAGAAAATAAATTAAAACCTTTTGCATTGGTATCATATCATCTCCGGTCGCTCGACCGGATTGATAGGATTCAAATCCTACCCTTTACAACCAAAGGCACACCACCAGCGGGTGCCATTGTCAAACCCCGGCGTACTGGCAAAACCGGGCGATTTTCTGCAAGTTCTAAAGAGTATCGTGACAGCACTTTCGCCAATACTAACTTCATTTCAAACATGGCAAATGCCGTGCCAATACAGCGGCGGTTCCCTCCCCCAAACGGTAAATATTCGTAAGGCGAAAATTGCGTTTCTAGAAAACGTTCTGGTTTAAAACGCTTTGGTTCCGGGTAAATATCCGGTCGGTGGTGAACCAAATAAATACAGAGAGAAAGTATCATTCCTTTGGGAATATTAAAACCCATTAACTGCATGGGAGCTTGTAGAAGGCGCGGAAATGTAAAAAATAGGATCGGATAAATCCGCAGCGTTTCGCAACATACAGCATTCAAATACGGGAGTTTAGTTATTTCCGCAGGATCGCAATTTTCGACATCCAGAGAATTGAGTTCTTGCAGCAGTTTTTCACGGACTTCTGGGATGTAGTGAATCCAATACAAAGCCCAGGCTAAAGCTGTGGCTGTAGTTTCGTGTCCTGCGAATAAGATTGTCATTAATTCATCCCGCAATTCAACGTCGCTCATCGGCTGTCCCGCTTCGTCACGAGCTGAAATTAACAAGCTCAGGATGTCTTCGCCCAATGGTTCAGACTGAGTTTTGCGATCGCGAATTTCTTGATAAAGCAGTTCATCTAAACGCTGTCTTTGTCGAATAAATCCTCCCCAAGGACTCCAAGCACCTAAATCTTTTTGCAACGACTTGATAAACAAAAAGGTAGCGCTTAATGGATTGCTAAACAGGCTGAACATATTAGTAATTAGTTGCTTAATTTGCTGGTAGCGTTCTCCTTCGCTCAACCCGAAAACCGCGTGCAAAATTACTTCCAAGGAAATTTCCTGCATAGTTGATTGCGCGATAACCGAGTTACCAGGAGTCCAATTATTAATTACTTTTTCGGTGGTATTGCAGATGATGTGTCCGTAAGCTTTCATGCGTTCACCGTGAAAAGGTGGCATTAAAAGTTTGCGCTGCTGCAAATGTCGAGCGCCATCTAACAACAATAACGAATTGGAGCCTACTAAAGGTAGCGCTATCTGGTTTCCCGTACCGCATTCAAAGAGTTTAGAATCGGCTGTAAAAATTTCTTGAATAGCTTGAGGATTGCTAATAATTACTTGCGGCGGAAAGTTGCTGAATTTGCTGGTAAAAAGGTCGCCGTAGCGTTTATAGTTACTATCTAAATAATACAGAGGATTTAAAATTCCCCCCACTGTCTGAACAAATCTATTGTCTTTAGGGCCGTCTAGAATTTTTTTTGTAGCCTGATTTTGAGAGTGAGAGTTTTTGGTGGGGATAGTCATTTGTTTTCCTCCTAGTTTTAGGGTTTCACAGGACTAATCAAAGCATAAGTCTTATTCCAAAAAACTCTCAAATCCCTCAGCTATTGAAAAATAGTAAGCGGTAGGCATCATAAATTAGTACGGCAATAGTAGGATACAGAGTAACTCCCAGGCCAAAAGCTCGTTCGATCGGCTCTTTGAGATAGCCTATCCAAAACGCTATTCTTCCGAAAACAAACAAAGTTGCCAAAATTGGAATCAGCTTGATGCTGTAAGTATCTAAAAAGGTAGAAAGAATTAAACTCCCTACAAAAAACAGCACAAATTGCTCTAGAGTGTTGCTCAGATAACGCACATTAATCCGCATTGCTTCTGATTCGGCATTTGCTAAAGGGTTGATGGCTGGGCTACTAAATCTACCATTACCAACTGCAACGATGCCGGCAAATAACATCAGTACCGGAAAAATTTGGCAGCGAAGGCTGAAAATTAGGCGCGACTCTGGGGTATTTAATAGGGGTAGGGGCAGCGCTATCAAAAAATAACCAATTAGTACAAAAGTTAGGCAGAAGATTAAGGCAGAAATGCCTCGCCAAACAACTATTTGCTGTTGTGGATTGAAGCTGAGTAAATTAATCATTGTTTACAGAAACCTTATTCTAACTTTTTTTACCTAGACATTTTAAGTAAACCCGATCGCACCTTTGCGTCTCCACACCAGTTGTCGGTAGATATCCGTTATTTTCGTACATTTTCACAGCTTCCTTGAGAATGCTCGCAGTTTCTATCCAGATTTCCTCAAAGCCACGAGCGATAATTTTACTTTCCAATTCTTGCAGTAAAAATTTCCCCAAACCCTGTCCCCTTGCTGCGGGCAAAATATACATTTTGCGAATTTCTACAGCATTATTCCCGCGCTCAATCGGATAATAAGCGGCTGTACCCACTATTTTATCCTGCCGTTCAACTACCCAAAATTCACCGCCTTGATTATGATAATGTAGTTCTACATCATAGACATCTCGATCTGCCCCGTGAGGTTCGCATTTTAAACCGTACTCTGCTAAAACATCCCTAATTAAATAGAACGCCTCAGCGCGATCGCGCGTTTCCCAGGAACGAATTAAAAAATCCAGATGTTGGGTTTTCATTGGTGGTTGCAACTTAATATTTATTTGTTGACTTTAGCAACTGTAAACTTACTAATTCTTTGTGTTTTACAGTTTTTAAATGCAGCTAACTTTTAACTGTGAATTCTCGGTTCAGGATGAAGAATGGCCAGTAACTCGCTCTCTACTAATGATAATTCCTCCAGTCTGTCAATCACAAGAGCGCGATCGAAATAAGTTGTTGCCAAAATCCAATATACACCGTAATGACGCGCCTCCGAAGCCATCAAACTGCGGTAAAACTTAGCTAATTCCGCGTCGGGACAGCGATCGCCCAGCAACCCCAACCGTTCGTGACTGCGCGCTTCTATCAAACCAGAAACCAACAAAGAATCCAAAAGTCTATCGGGTTCCTGCTTGCGAATTTGGGCGGACAAACCAGCACCGTAGGGAGGTGCAGCCAAAGGGCCTAAAGCAATGCTGCGCTGTTCTAACCGCTGGTTGACTTGCTCGAAATGCTCTAATTCTTCGCGGGCGATCGCCGTTAGCATCCTCACCAATTTTTCCCGGGCTGGGTAGCGAAACATCAAATTTAACGCTACTCCCGCCGCTTTCCGCTCGCAGTGAGAATGGTCTAATAAGATTGTATCCAAATGGGCGATCGCCTGTTCTATCCAAGCTTCCGAAGTCGGCTGTTTTAAAAACTTAATAGTTGATAGTGTTGAAGTCATTAGTCATCAGTCATTAGTCATTAGTCAGCATTTATCCTATTTTACACAATTTTTCAAACACCCCATACATATCACCAGCAAACTTTTTCGGATTCCACAGCGGCGACAAAGTGGCTGCCTCTTTAGATTGCACCAACTGTGATTTAATTGCGTTTCTCAATTCACGGTCTGTACCCAATTTTACACCCAAATCAACATATTCCGACCAAGACCAAGCCACACCAGTTTCAATTCCCAAAGTCTGCAAAAACGAATAACCCATTCTCGACAAAAATTGCTCTCCTGTGCGAGTCACCACCGGCAAATTAAACCACAAAGCCTCTAAAGTGTGAGTTCCTCCGTTGTAAGGATAAGAATCTAACAAAACATCAGCCAGCAAATAGATAATTCTGTGTTCTTCCTCAGTAGCAAACCTCGGCAAAAACTTAATTCGGTGCTTGCTCACTTTCTCCGCTTCGCAAGCTTGGTGATATGCAGCCTCAAACACGGCAGCATCGCCTAAAGCTTTGTGAATTAAAATACTGTTCGGCACTTCTTTGAGAATCGCAATTTGTGCTTTTACCAACTCGCGATTAAATTTTCTGCCGGGAGCGACGCACAGGTAAACTATCTGATCCAAACCGATCCGGTTCGACCTTCTCAATGCAACGGGATCGACTGCATATCTCTGAAAACCTGACACCGCTACAAAGGAATCAGGCATCCTAATTAGCTGCTCGTCATAATATTTTTCCCGGTCTGCTGGGTGCGAGTGCCAGTCTGTAAGAAAGTAATTTTCCCGCGATATGTAAGGCGCATCAAATCCCAGCCAAGAAACACAAACTGGTGCGGGTTTTTGGTAGAGAATGTCAGCGTGAACTGGTACGCTGAGAGAATCTAAATCAACTAAAACGTCCAATTCATCTTGCTGAATTTGGTCGATAATTTCTGCGGAATTGGCAAGTCCGTTCGGGTAGGTTGTCGGAAAAGTCAGTTTGCCCCAAGTTTCAAATTGCTGAGTGCGATCGTCAGGAACAATTTTTTCGGAAGCGTACAAATACAAATTGGGTGTGATGTCCGACAATTCGCGAATGATGTCAGCGCTGCACCAACCTACAGAATGGCGGCTGAAGTGATTGGACAAAAAGCCGATTTTTAACTTGCTGGATGGGGTACTTGGTTTGAAACTGTAATTGGCGGGTTGAGAAAAATTAGGTTTAATACATTGGTCGATATACTTTTGGGCAATTAATCTGTAAAGTTTTGAGTTGGCTGCCAAGTCATCTCGCAAATAGGGTGTACTGAATAACAAATTTGCATAAAGCGATTTAATTTCCACCGGGCTAGCGGTTTCTAATTTTTGCTGCAAGTACGACTCTAGCTCTAAAAATCGATCGCCCGCAATTTGATTTAATCCCGACACTTGATAGGTGCTAATGAAGTAAATCGCGGTCATAATTGGATCGGTTTCGGCACACATTTGGCTGTATTGGTGCACGGCTTGCCGCGCGGCAGCTAAATTGCTAGTATCTCTGAGGATGCCGCACAAATGTTGGTGGGCAGAAATAAAATCGGGTTTAATTTCTAGGGCTTTTTGAAGGTTGGGTATTGCGTCTTTAAATTGACCCTGGTGGCGCAAAACTCGGCCAATTTGACAGTATGCTTCGGCTAAATCGGGTTTGAATGCGATCGCCTGCTGCCATGCAGCCACTGCCTCATCTAACTTCCCTTGCCGCGCTAATTTATCTCCTAAATTTAAGTGAAAATCTACTTGAGCTAGGTGGGGATTGAGTTCAAGAGCTTTTTGCTCGTATGCTACCGCTGCCTCCGGCTGCCCCTGCTGTTTCAGTGCCCCTGCCAAATTCCAGTAAGCAGCAGCCAAATTCGGTTTAAGTTCGATCGCCTTTTCGTAATTGACAATAGCCTCCACCAAATGCCCTTGTTTGTAGAGCATACTGCCCAAATTAGCATAGGCCTCAGCAAAATCGGGATTCAGGGCGATCGCCTCGGAATAAAACCGCATCGCTTCCTCAATTTGGCCGCTTGCTTGCTGCACATTGCCCATTGTCACGTAAGCCGCCGCCCAATCCGGTTGCAATTCCAGAGCTCGGCGACAAGCAGCGACGGCTGCTGCTAAATTGCCTTGAGAGTAATAGGTTTCTGCAACGACTGTCAGCGATGCAGCATCTTCAAATTGGGGTGTTTCGGATTGGTTGGGAAAATCGGACTTCATTTGGCGGCCTATCTGTGCTATCAAGTTAAAGGTTGAATCTATATTATTTTGCAGAGTAGCAGTTTTAGCGGAATTACGGGCGATCGTCACACAGAATTTATGAGCGACAAGCAAGCGACACAGCGCCAACATAACATTAAGTGGAAACCAAACCTCCTGCTGGGGATACTCTTGTTAACCTTAGCAATCCCCTTGCCATTTGCCCAAAAGACTTTCGCACAGCAGCAGCAGACAGCCAGCTTTCGGCAGAAATTATTTCAAACTGCTCTTTATTTCACCCTCTATTTTGAGGGCGGATTCAGCAATCACCCAGCCGATAAGGGCGGCAGAACTTATCGGGGCGTCTTGCAAACGGAATACAACGCCTACCGCTACAGTCGTGGGCTTCCGCCCCTCGACGTGACGCAGATGTCGGAAGCAGAGCTCCTAGAAATTTATAAATATTACTGGGATTCGAGCCTATCGGGCACGATGCAGCCGGCTTTGGCGATCGTCATGTTTGACACCGCCGTTAATTTCGGTATTAATAACTCAATTACCTTTCTTCAGCAAGCCTTAGGATTGCCACAAACGGGAGTTTTTGATGCCCGCACCAAGGAAGCGCTGAAAGGGGCAAATAATAGAAATACCGCGCTGCAAATGATTAATGAACGAATTATTTACCGCTACAAACGGGTGCAAGAAGATCCGAGTCAGATGGCATTTTTCCGGGGTTGGCTGAGTCGAGATTATAGTTTGTGGGGCTATGTTAATAAGATTAAGTAGTTGACAGTTGATTGTTGACAGTTGACAGTTGATTGTTATTTCTTATTCTATATTTGTGGAACAGGCATCTTGCCTGTTGCTGATATTTGTGTAACAGGCATCTTGCCTGTTTTCTATAAATTATCGGCTATGAAATTCTACTTGGTTTTCGAGAATTCGCACATTATAACGAGCTAGAAAATCTTGTCCTAAAAGCCCATAGGTTATCCGATTATCACCGATCGCAATTTGAATGTTGCATACAACGGCAGTTTGCACTGCTAAAGATTGCACCCAACCTAAGTCAAACGTTACAACGCTACCATCAGCAATCATCGACTGACAGGTTCCAGACGGCACAATTTTTAGGAGCTCGGCCATTTGTTTCGTAATTAGTGTCCTGCTTGCTCCTGTATCCAAAAGCAGATCGAATGTAAAAGCACAACCATTATTTAAGACAACTTCAACTATTGGAACTCGTCCCCAACGATATTTAATCGGCACTCGAATGATGCTTGCTTCCGCCGCTTTTTTAGCTTGCGCGATCGCCTGTTGGTGAGCTTGCCAATTGCCTTGATTGAGCCTTCATCGCGGCCGCTTGCTGGAAATCTGCGATCGCCCCTTCTATATCCCCCGATGCTTCGGCTACGCCCGCGCGACTGGCAAAAGCTTCTGCATCGCGATCGCACATGGCGATCGCATTCGAGTAATCTTTGAAAGCTTTTTCCAAGTCTCCCAGCAAGCGATACCCGTGTCCCCTGTGCAAAAACAGGCGAGTGCGATCGCACCTTTCAAATCCTGGAGTTTTGCGCGCACTTGTGCTCTGGGCCGATAAGCTTGTGCGAACTTAGGATTTTTTTTGATAATGCGATCGAGGCTTTGCAGAGATCCTGCTAAATCTCCAGTTTCTATCTGTTTTAATGCCTTTTGATAATCTGCTTGGCTCATATATTTCTCAGCACATATAAATTGCCGGCCCCTTGAACAATAATAGCTTTTTAAAGGAAGCAGAAGTATGAAAGCAAAAGAACGTAAAACGCTCTCGCGCTTTAGATACCCGACTTCTTAAAGAAGTCGGGTATCTGGGTGTTCTGTTTTTTTAGGTTGGTCTACTTACTTGCCGCAATTAGCAAAAGTAGAGAACAAGTTATAACCTTGAACTTTCCACGCTTGCCATGTATTCCGGGTGCCAAAAAGAATCTGCATAGTTGCATCTCCATCCACGTAGCCTTGCCAACCTAATGCAGCAACTGTTGGGTACTGAGCTGGAAAATCCCCTAACATAGGAGTTGCTTGCGGGCCTAGTTTCCATCCTACCTTTTCGCTAAATTCTTTAATTTCACCTTCGCAACTTTGACAATTTAAACCCTTGCCCGCCTTCTGCCAAATCTCTAACTGCGGGGTCAAACCGTATTTGTTACTGCTGTGTTGCATCCACAATTGGTCGATCGCGCGGAGGTTCGGACAAGACGTGGGGTTGTTGCGGAGTAGAGAGACGGTTTCGCGATCGGCGTCGTCCCATTTCTTAGCTTCTAATAAGGTTTGCAGTTGCCTGAATTCGCTGCTGGTTTCTTGGGCGCTAGCTGAAAAAGCTGGCTGCAAAACAGCAACAGATGCGGTGATGAATACTAGGGTCATTTTTCCCAATTTAAACATGATGCTCCTCCCGGTAAAAGTGATTTAACAAATGATTCGTTTTTAGTGCCTACCTCATTTAGAAGGGCAACCACAGGATTGCCCCTCCGCTGGAGTTAAATCTAAAGCAACACAAAATCCGATGCAGTAATCGAACTATTCAACCCAGTCACAGTTGCCAAAACTTGATCGGTGGATATAACTTTCAGCACTGTTCCTCCCGCAGTTTGACTAATTTCTAACTGCTGGAAAGTCAAACCGTTATCGATCGCAAATTTATCGATACCCACCTCAAAATCAATCACCGTATCCGAGCCGGTACTTGGAGTTAACAAAAAGCGATCGCTCCCAGCACCTCCAATCAGAAAATCGTTGCCATTTTCGCCGCTGAGAAAATCATCTCCTAAACCGCCAAGCAAAGTATCATCTCCCTTGCCACCGTACAAACTGTCATTGCCGATACCGCCGTCCAAACTGTCAGCACCGCGGCCTCCAAATAGGATATCATCGCCACTGCCACCTGTCAGCGTATCGAGTCCCCGCCCACCGTAAATCGTGTCATTGCCGCCGCCACCATCGAGGGAATCACTAGCTTTTCTGGCACTGATAAAATCGTTACCGCTGCCGCCGATTAAAGTATCGCTATCATCAGTACCGACAAGATTTTTGCCCTCAGCGCCGAGAATTTCAGGAGAAGTATTGACAAGTTCCACATCACCTTCCACAACTGGAACAGCGGGTTGAGAAGGTGCTGGATTTCCTTGAATTTTGGCAGTTAAAAATTCGCCAGTATTTTCGGAAACTACCTGTGCAATTGGTTTTGTGCCAGCGGCAGCTTCTTCGAGGGCGATCGAACTTTCACCTAATGTCACCTTTTGGACTTTGGCAATTTCCGAGGGAATAAACTCAGGCAAAAATTTAGATTTAACTTTATCCGTGCTTTGATTTGCCTCAGCCATTACCTTCGCCGCTTCCGGGGCAATTTGGGAAAGTTTTTCAGTGTTGAGATTGGTGTCAATTTCTTTGACCTTGGCAACAGATTGCTGGATAATGCTTTCTACCTGTGCCGCATCGCTCAAATCCAGGGAACCACCGGATTGAATTTTACTGTTAATTGCCCCGACAACAGCTTTGACGATCGCAGCATTGTCCGCCGTAGATGCACCGTCTATGAGGCTGCTGGTTTGGGTGATGACGTTTTGGACTTTTGTCATGGCGACTAGAGTTTCAACGCCGCCCGGTTCATTTTTGGCTGTAGAGGCGATCGGATCTAAGTCTAATAAGTCAACTCCTGCAGGAATAGACAGAGTAGATTTAACTTTTGACTCCGCTTCACTCTGCGTCATTCCCCCAGCCATCAAATCAGTTACCAAACTGGTTAATAGAGTAACCACAGCGGCATCCGCAGGTGCAGAAACAGGAGTTTCCAGCGGCAAACCAGTGGCAGTATCCGTCCCGCCAAAAGCCACTAAATTTCCTTCTTCTGCGTCAAAAATTCCATTTTTATTCGTATCAAAACTGTCCGGGATATCGAGTTCGTATTCGCCATTAGCATCAGTCGTTGCAGACGGTTCGCTAGCATCCTTTACCCCGTTTTTGTTAGCATCAAAAAAGATAGTCGCACCCTCAATATAACCATCAATTACCACACCCGTTTGACGAGATCTTAACAGGATGACATCGCTAGCAGTTGCACCAGCTTTGTCGGTGACAGTTAACTTAATCGCCAGAGACTGCCTTTGAGTATTGTCGCCGCTGAAAGTACGGGTATTGGGATCGAAAGTCAGCCAAGTTGGTAAAGGTTGACCATCCTCCAGAGTTGCTGAATAAGTCAGTTTGTCGCCCGGATCTGGATCGGTAAATGCCTTTTCTGGAACCGTATACTCAAATTTCGACGACTTGCTGACACTCACATTGCTGAAGCGCCAGGGAGTTGTTTCTGGGCCTTCGTTTAGCTGCGGCGGGCGGTTAATTGTAGTTGGAGTTGGTGGAGTTGGTGGAGTTGGTGGAGTTGGTGGAGTTGGTGGAGTTGGTGGAGTTGGTGGAGTTGGTGGAATTGGTGGAATTGGTGAAGTTGGTGTTGGAGTAGCGGACGTGTTGCCAGGAGTGTCATCGTCTATAATCGTACCCTTAGCGGTAGCAGTAGTAATGGTAGGTTTGGGGCCTGGTGCGATCGGATTTGACAAAGTAACGATAATGTCTTCATTGCTTTCTGGTAATGTATCGCCCAAGACATCCATAATTAGGGTTTTGGATGTTTCACCCGGAGCAAAATCGATCGTGCCTTTAATACCAGTTGCCTCAGAAGTCCCACCAATATTGTTGTAATCGCTGCCGTTAGTAGCATTGCCAGTAATGTCATAACTAACACTGCTGCTAAATTCAAGATTGCCACTGCGAGTCACCGTGAAAATGGGATTTTTTACACCGGTGTTGCCTTCAGTATCGCTAGCAGCATTGATAGTAATAGCGTAAGAAACGGCCTGATTAGCGTCTAAATCGTTGAGCAAAACCCTGATATCTCCAAGGGTGTTGCCAACTATATCGTCCTGTTTATCTGCGTTAAGGTCTACTATGACAGGGTTGAGACCAGTGTAGGGAACCTCGTCGTAAGTGTTGAAGCCGCCCGTACCGTCTCCCCACAAAATGAAGGTCGAAATGACATCAGAAACTGCTAAATCAAGTTTGGCATCAGCATTAAAGTCTGCCAGGGTAAGTGAAGAGGGGTTCACTCCTCCATAAGCACTGGTGGTAGAACCAAAGCTACCCTTGCCATCTCCAAATAAAATAGAAACGCTGTTTGAGGCGCTATTTGGAGTTACTAAGTCAAGGTTGCCGTCGTTGTTCACGTCTCCCACATCTATAGAAGTGGGGGATTTTCCTACATCAAAGTTCGTGGCTTTGCCGAAACTACCTTTGCCATCTCCCAACAGTACGGAAATATTATTAGAGTTCTGGTTTGCAGTTGCTAAATCGAGCTTGCCATCGCGGTTAAAGTCTGCCACAACGATGCCGCTGGGAAATGTTCCCACACTAAAGTTAGTGGGTTTGCCATAGCCGCCCTTGCCATCTGCCAACAGTACGGAAATGTTGTTAGAGTCGGAGTTAATAGTAACTAGGTCAAGCTTGTCATCACCGTTAAAGTCTCCCCAATAGACGAAGGTGGAGGACGAACCCAAATCAAAGTTGGTGGCCGGACTAAAGCTGCCTTTGCCGTCTCCTAATAAGACAGAAAAGCCTTTAGAACTCAAGTTAGTAATGCCTAAATCAAGCTTGCTGTCACCATTAAAGTCTCCGGCAGCAAAGTCGTAAGGATCTACTCCTAAATTAATTTTGGGGCCAAAGTTAAATGTGCCATTGCCATTTCCAAAGAGAATGCCAATGTTGTTTGAGGAAAGATCCATAGTGGCTACGTCAGGCTTACCGTCACCGTTAAAGTCTCCGGCGGTGATATTGGTGACGTAGATTTCTGGATCGTAGTCATTAATTTTAAAGAGTGAGAGAACGTGGCTGTAAGCAGCCAATACCTCTGGTTTCAAGGCTAAAGGTGTTTTGATTTTTCCTGTTTTTATTTCGAGTTCCCAATCGCCGCCGAGGGTCGCACTTCCTGTTAAATTCTGGGAGGCGGCAACGCTGGCTCCGGTTAGTTCGCTCAGCCTTTTGACAAAGGCAATACCTGTATCGCCTGCTGCTACTTGGCATCCATAAAGCAGAATTTCTGGTTGAATCTGTTCTTCCCCAGAGTTTGTGGGCTGCGAATTTTTGATCGCGCCCATTGATGTCGAAAACCACTGCTGTAAAGAAGTTCGATCGCACTCGATGCTGTCTGCATTCAAGTTGCTGCTGCCCAATTGCAAGCAGCCCGGCGATCCGTGGGAAATTATGTGAATTGCGGAGACACTGCGATTTTGCAAGGCTTCTGCTATTTGTTCGACGCCGCTGCGACTTGCATCTAATTGAATGACTTTGATTTCTGGGTTAATGCCGTTGGTTAAGGTTTGGGATTCGGGTACGGCACTGTCGATAAATGCGATCGACTTGGTAATTGTTTGAATCATTGAGTTTGGCATGATACACCTCTAAATAGTTTGCTTAAATTGGGTACAGTCAAATCAGCGATGTGCTAATTTGGCAATGTATTCCTAGTTAAAACTTGTAATTGAGATAATAGCCAAAACTACTTATAACGTCAATTCATAAAAGTCATAACTTAAAGTCATAAAAGTCATATTTGTAAAAATATATTTCAATAAGTAGACAAGCTCTCAAAGTAAAGTTAAATCATGTATAAGCTAAATGCAGCAGTTTTCGGTTGCCCCATCGCAACGCAATCAATACTTGGTAATTGGGAAGTGGAAAGCTGTACATCATCCCTTGAAACTTGCTATTTTAGGACAAAAAAAATGTGCAGAGCCTGTACAAGTAACTTAAGCCATGAAACTATGACGGTAGAAGAAGCCATAATTTTTTTGGACAATCTGGTATACGAACAAACGGAAAAACACCTGAGTCGGCTGCAACAGTCGATAATTCGAGGCGTTGTAGGGGGTTTGACGTACAAAGAAATTCAGCAAAACGATCCGATCGCCCGCGGGTACACAGTGGGCTACCTGGGGCGGTATGTCGGCTACAACTTGTGGAAAGACCTCACCAAGGTACTCAAGCAAGCAGAAATTCTCGGTCAAGAAGAAAGAGTAGTCGGAGCAAATCTTTGGGACTGTATCATGAGAGCTGTAGAACAAGGCACACAACCCGCTAAATCTGTCGATCCGATCTTGCAAAAGCTGCTGCGGATGCGTTACCGAATCAGAGAACATTTGGTCAGCACGGAGTACAGCGATACCTATCTGGCTGAAGATGAAAATTTGCCCGATCGACCTTTGTGCCTCGTCAAGCGCCTGAAAAGCCAGTGTGAGAGAACCAGGCATTTATTCGATCGAGAAACGCGGGTTTTATATCGATTGGGTCAACACGATCGCATCCCGGAATTGTTAGCTCGCTTTGAAGAAGATGGATATTTTTATTTAGTCTATCAATTCATCGAAGGGCAACCGCTGTATCAAGAACTAATCGAAGGTCAACCTTGGGAAGAACATCAGGTTATCGCTTTGTTGAAAGATATCTTGGAAGTGCTTGTTTTTGTTCACAAACAAGATGTAATTCACCGCGACGTTCACCCTCAAAACTTAATCAGGCGGACATATGATGGCAAGATTGTATTAATTGACTTTGGGGCCGTTAAAGAAATCAACACTTCACTTCACAGCATCGGTCAAACGAAATCGCGCGGTGGGACTCAGCAAGATTATATTCCTCCCGAACAAGCCATCGGCTCGCCGAAATTTTGCAGCGACATCTATGCTGTCGGGCTCATCGGGATTCAAGCCTTGACAGGGATGCGCCCGAAACAACTCAGAGTTGATAATTTAGGCAATCTCATCTGGCAGAAAAATGCAAGTGTCACCCCGGAGTTGGCTCGCGTTTTAGACCAGATGGTGCTGTACGCTTTCCCCCAGCGTTACCCGTCAGCAACCGAAGCTTTGGAAGCACTTCAAAAGTTGGGAGTTAGTTGACTGTTGTCAGTTGACAGTTGACCGTTACCAAATCCGACTTTAATATCCCCTCTTTAGTCCCCCTCTGCGGGGACTTTGTTTGTGTAGTAGCGGTTTTCAACCGCCGAGTCTTATCTGTTGTGCCGATCGCATTTCCCACAGCCACAGCAGCCGGTTTACAATGCGAGTGATCTTGTTGCAGAGTGATTCATCCGCTACCATTATCCCTCGATGTACTGAGTAAAAACACTCGGTCTTGCCGATGAATCGGGCGCCAATTTCCGAAATCGAAGGGACAACGAACAAGGAACAAGGAATTTTTTATTAAAATTTATACATAAAAAATTAGTCAATTCTGCCGAATGCCTTCTACATAAGAGCCTTCAACCTTCATTTGACTATCTCTCTAAAGTTAGATAAAATAATTCATATTTTATGATTAGCAGGTTAGAGAAAATCTTAAGCAGCTTTGTATAGTAGGCAACAATATTACTAGAGTGTTTATTGTTACGTTAGATACGTAGAAACCCAATAATTAGAGGGATCGAGAAATTGGAAGTTTTTGAACGAACACAACAACGGCAAACGCCCTCCACCCGAATGGCTGCTGTCGAGTCTTTTTCCAAAAAAGCGAGTATTGCAGTAATGGCGATCGGCTGTACAGTCCTTTTGGGTTGGATATTCGATCTGCAAATGTTAAAAAGCATTCTGCCCGGACTCGTTACCATGAAAGCCAATAGTGCGGTCTGCTTTATTTTGGGCGGGTTTTCTCTATTCATCCAACAGATCCGGCGCGCCAAATTTACAGCAAGAAAGCCTCAAAGAAATCATAAATATTTAATTTTGGGATGTTCATTTTTAATTATATTAATTAGCTTATTAACCCTAGTTCAATATAGCTTTAATTTAGACTTAGGCATCGACCAACTGCTATTTAAAGAAAGTTACACCTTGACAAGACCCGGAACACCAGGACGCATGGCACCGAATACTGCTGGTGCTTTTTTATTGCTGGGAACAGCGCTGCTGCTGCTGTCAGAACGTCGCCCTAAATACCTGCGGATTCAAATCTTAAGCTGTTCAGCATTTTTAATTGCATTTACGGGTTTGATAGGCTATTTCTACGACAAAGCTTTATTTTACCAAATTGGCAATAATACAGGAATGGCTTTGCACACCTCCGCAGCATTTATGTTGCTGAGCTTCGGCATTTTATTTGCCAGTCCAGAGCGAGGATTGATCGCAGTAATGACGAGCGATCGCGCGGGCGGCATCATGGCGCGGCGCTTGTTACCACGGGCAATCATTATCCCGCCTTTAGTGGGTTATTTCATCATATCGGGAGAGCGGTTACAAGCCTACACACCGGAGGTAGGGATATCGCTGTTAAGCGTATTGAACGTGATTATTTTTACAGTTCTGATTTGGCAGAATGCCAAAACTCTCTGCACCGCAGACCGGAAGCGCTATCGAGCGGAACTGGGACTGAGGAAAGCTAAATTAGACTTAGAAACTCAAGTTGAGAAACGGACTCTCCAACTGCAACTCGCCAATGAGCAATTGCAGGAGCAAATTTTTGAATCTCAAACAACAAAGCAGGCGCTTCAAAAAAACTACAACCTGTTGATGGCAGTCATTAACAGTACGCCCGAAGCCCTATTTGTCAAAGATATTCAGGGCCGTTACCTGATGCTCAATGCTGCGGGAGCTAGTATAATTGGCAAGTCTGTAGACGACATTATCGGCCGAGATGACAGCGAGTTATTTCCGCCGGAAATTGCGGGAAATATTAGGAAAACCGATCGCCCAATTATGACAGCCGGCGAAACGCAAGCGATCGAAGAAGAACTACCAGTTAAAGGCAATTTGCGGACATTTATTTCTACAAAAAGCGCTTATCGGGACGGGCTAGGAAATATCATCGGTATAGTTAGCATCGCGCGGGATATTACTGAGAGAAAACAAGCCGAAATCGCCCACAAAAATCTGGCAGCAATTCTGGAAGCAACGCCGGATTTTGTAGGTATCTGCGACCTCGAAGGACGCGCGGTTTATATCAACAAAGCAGGCCGAAAAATGGTGGGTATAGACGAAAACGAAGATATATCCAACCGACAAGTTCCAGAATTCACGGCAGAGTCAGCCCGCAGCACTTTGAATCAAGCGATCGCCACCGCTGTTTCCGGGGGCGTTTGGAGCGGAGAAACCGCCTTCGTGTCAGCATCAGGACTCGAAATTCCCGTCAGCCAAGTCATCATCTCCCACTCCGCACCGGACGGCAAACTCACATACATTTCGACGATCGCCCGCGACATCAGCGATCGCAAAGAAGCTGAAAAAGCGCTGCAACTGTCTCAAGCTCGTTTCGCCGGCATTTTAGAAATTGCCGACGACGCGATTATTTCCGTGGATGCTGACCAAAAAATTATCCTGTTCAACCAAGGTGCAGAACGGATTTTTGGGTGGACGGCTGCTGAGGCGATCGGGCAATCCCTGAGCCTGCTGTTGCCCGAAGCTTTGGTCGCCCCTCACAGCCACCTCGTCAGTAATTTCGGCGACAACATTAAACAAGCCCGAAAAATGGGCAGCCGCAAAGAAATTTTCGCCCGCCGCCGAGACGGTACGGAATTTCCCGCCGAAGCTTCTATTTCCAAACTCGAAGTGGCAGGTGAAATCATATTCACAGCTATTTTGCGCGATGTGACAGCCAGCCGAGAAGCCGATGAATTTGTGCGTCTGAGCGAGGAAAGATACCGATCGCTGGCAATGGCCACCGCACAGATGGTTTGGATGACAGACGCTAACGGAATCGCCGAGAAACCTCAGCCTGATTGGATAGCTTATACGGGCTTGAGTTCTGAAGACAAGGACTACTGGATAAAATCAGTGCACCCAGAAGATCGCGATCGCACAATACAAGCTTGGATGCGGGCCATAGAAACAAAAAGTCTCTATGAAATCGAGCACCGCTTGCGGGCTGCAGACGGCAGCTACAGATACTTCTGGGTGCGGGGCGTCCCCATTTTGGCCGCCGACGGCAGCATTCGCGAGTGGGTGGGAACTCACACCGATATTAGCGATCGGGTGGAAGTTTTGGAAGCACTCAAGCAGTCCGAGGGACAGTATCGAGTGCAAGCAGCCCAGCTCGAAAAAGCTGTCCAGGAGTTGCACCAAACTCAAACTCAACTAATCCAAACCGAAAAAATCTCTTCTCTGGGGCAGCTAGTCGCCGGCGTCGCCCACGAAATTAACAATCCGATTAACTTCATCTACGGCAACATCACCCACGCCAGCCAATACGCCACAGACTTGCTCGGTTTGCTCCATCTTTACCAAGAAAAATACCCAAATCCCGTCCCGGAAATTGTAGAAGCAGCCGAAGATATTGAAGTCGATTTCTTAATGGAAGACTTTACGAAGATTTTGGAATCAATGAAAGTTGGAGCCGATCGCATCCGCGACTTAGTTGTATCCTTGCGTAACTTTTCCAGACTCGACGAATCGCAGATGAAGCGAGTAGACATTCACGAAGGAATCGAAAGCACTTTGCTAATTTTGCAGCACCGGATCAAAGCTAATGTACTTCGTCCCGCTATTGAGATTATCAAAGAATACGGCAATTTTCCAAAAGTCGAGTGCTATGTAGGTCAGCTCAATCAAGTATTTATGAATCTTTTAGGAAATGCGATCGACGCCCTCGAAGAGTACAACAGCACTCATTCTTCAAAAGAAATATATGCTCGTCACAACAGAATTCGGATTAGCACAAGTGCGAATTCAGACACAGTAACAATTCGGATTGCCGACAACGGTATGGGAATCAATCAAGAAGTTATTAGCAAGTTGTTTGACCCCTTTTTCACTACTAAACCAGTCGGCAAAGGCACAGGCTTGGGGCTGTCAATCAGCTATCAGATTATAGTTGAAAAACACCGAGGCCAATTGCAGTGTATTTCCGCCCCTGGCGAAGGTGCAGAGTTTGTCATAGAAATTCCCATTTGCCAGAAACTATCAGCGCTGCCCGCCGAAAACACAAAGGAAATGGTCAGCAGTCATTAGACAGTTGACAGTTGACAGTTGACAGTTGGCAGTTGGCAGTTGATAGTGGGCAGTTGCTCGTTGATGGTTGTCATTAATCATAAATTTCTCAACGTCTCCCCATCTCCCCGTCTCCCCATCTCCCGTCTCCGTCGCTCGATCGCCCTAAATCGAAATAATTCTTTACAATAAAAAAGTAACAATCCAATTAACTTTGACAAAATCCCTTGAAAATGCCTGTAAACCAACTTTCTCCAACAACAGCCTCCACGGAAACACAGACACTCGACTTTGACATAGCCATCGTCGGAGGCGGCATAGTCGGGGCCACCTTAGCCAGCGCCTTAAAAGATTCAGGATTGAAAATCACTATAATTGAAACCCAACTCCCCGCAGTCGCAGCAGCCAAAAAACAAGCCTATGCAATTACCTTACTATCAGGAATGATCTTAGAAGGTATCGGCGTGTGGCAGCAAATCTTGCCCCAAATCACCACCTTCGAGCAAATTAGCCTCTGCGACGGCGACTATCCGGGCGTCGTCGAATTCCACCGCCCGGATTTGGGAAATACTGGCAAATTGCCCGTACCAAAAGCAGCTTTAGGTTACGTTGGCGAGCACGGAGTCATGCTGTCAGCTTTGCAAGAATCTTTGGCAAAAAACCCGAATTTTAGTTGGGTTTGTCCGGCGGAAGTAGTCGAGGTAAAATATTTAACCGATTGCGCGGAAATAGAAGTCAAACAAAACGGCGAAACTCGGACTATTCGCACCAAATTATTAGTCGCCGCCGACGGTTCGCGATCGCGCATCCGCACCGAAGCCAACATCAGCACTCGCGGCTGGAAATACTGGCAATCCTGCGTTGCTATCACTATTAAAGCAGAAAAACCGCACAATGATATCGCTTTTGAGCGCTTTTGGCCGAGCGGCCCGATGGGAGTTTTACCATTACCGGGGAACCGTTGTCAAGTAGTTTGGACAGCACCCCACGCGGAAGCGAAAGCTTTGCAACAAATGGATGAAACAGAGTTTTTGACTTTGTTGGAACAGCGCACGGGCGGGCTTTTGGGGCGTTTGGAATTGGAGAGCGATCGCTTTTTGTTTCCGGTGCAGTTAATGCAGAGCGATCGCTACGTTTTGCCCAGATTAGCACTAATTGGCGACGCGGCCCACTGCTGCCATCCCGTCGGCGGCCAGGGATTAAATATGGGCATTCGAGACGCAGGGGCGATCGCCCAAATCTTGCAGCAAGCGCATCAAAAAGGCGAAGACATCGGCGACTTGCGAGTATTGAAACGGTATCACAACTGGCGCAAAAAAGAGAATTTAATCGTGTTAGGATTTACCGATTTTCTAGACAGATTATTTTCTAATACTTGGCTGCCAATTGTAGCATTTCGCCGCTTCGGATTGTGGTGTTTGCGGACAATTCCGCCAGTGAGGTTTTTAGCCTTGCGCTTGATGACCGGTTTAATGGGGCGGCCACCGAAATTAGGCATTTAGTCAAAATCTAAGAAACCGGGTTTTTTTCCATTTCTTCGGCTGTCACCAAATATTCTCGCAAAAACCCGGTTTCTGGCCACTCACCACCATCAAACTAAATTCATCAATGACTGGTATATAATTAAGATAGAACATAGCGGAGTCAAAGCTATCTCAACTACAGCCAAAACGGAGGAAAAAAGACAATGAATTTAGAGCAAGCAGTTTTAGATAAATTGCGCGAATTACCCTCGAATCAGCAGCAAGAAGTTTTACATTTCGCTGAATTTCTTCAGCAAAAAACTATGGCTAAACGACCGCTAAAGAGTGTCAAAGGGTTGTGTGCTGACTTAAAAGTAGATATTACAGAAGAAGACATCGCCCAAGCCCGACAAGAAATGTGGGGAAATTTTCCCAGGGAGATTGTTTGATGCCTTCAGTCGTAGCAGATACGCACACCCTAATTTGGTACATTTTTGAACTACCAAGATTGTCGGCAGCAGCATTAACAGCATTAGATCAAGCGGTTGATGAGGGAAATTTTATCTACTTTTCTGCAATTACAATTGTAGAAATTTCTTACTTAATTGAGCGAGGGCGTTTGGCAGGGGAGGTGCTGACACGAGTTTTAAATGCTGCGGACGATCCAAATGTGGGAATTCTGCTAGCACCTTTGGATCGCAATATCTCGGCAAGTATTCAACAAATTGACAGGGCAACAGTTCCTGATATGCCAGATAGAATTATTGCGGCCACTGCTTTATCTTTGAGTCTTCCGTTAGTCACCCGCGACGCTAAAATTCAAGCGTTAACCACTATTCAAACAATTTGGTGAGTATGGGTGGAATTTACCATGCAAGAGAGTGAGTGGGAGTTTGCGGAAATCTGGGCGGATACTCTGATATCTCCGCCTTATATCCTGATGTTAGTCAAGGAAATTTCAGGAAAATTTTGCATCCACAACCCGGCACAAAATTATAAAGTTATCTTTACCAGTGACAATTACGAATCTGCTAAAATGTGGCTACTAGAGGATGAATATGAGCGTTTGAATAGTCGGATTTTACGAGAAGTATAAAATAAAGTGGTGTCGCCATATCCGCCAGGGGTTCAAACCCCTGGCTCATAGCGAAAGTCGGTTGAAACCGACTGAAAAGCTGAGATAAAAATGAAAAACTCTTTAGTCCTCTTCAGAGGACTTTTGCTATGAGGCAGGGGTTTCAACCCCTGGCGGACTATCGGGCTAACCGAGGTTTCTCGCCACTCGCACCATCAAAGAAACCTGGTTTTTTCCTCAATCTTTGCAATGTTACGAAGTTGGTCGCAAAAACGCGGTACAATGATCGACTCAGCTCGAACCCAGCCCTGACGGCAATAGAAAAACCATGCAGCCAGAACAAGAACAAGAAATTCTCAACCTGCGCGATCGCCAATTAACGCCCAAACAAATTGCCCGAAAGTTAGGACTGAAAGCATCCGAAGTCAGTACCTTTCTTCAATCTCATGCAGAACAAACAGCCCTCGCTAGCGCCGAAAAAGGAGAGTTATTGCCCGTTGCTCAATGTCTCGTGGATGTAAATTTTGCGAAGGTATTGTTAGGGAATGAAACCTCTGAAACGAGCGGTTTGGGTTTAGTGGTGGTTACCCGTTCTAAGGGATACAATCGTTTTGTTGCAGCCTCTTATTTGATCGACTACTGGTGTTTGGGAGTTAAGGATGTCATCCCGCCACGTAACTGCAACGATAGCCAATATAAAAATTTCGTTCAGCTTTCTTACTCGCAGTTTATGCAAGAGTACGAGGAGATTAGTGTAGAGCAAGCACAAGCCCTGGTTTGGGGCGCGATCGCCTATGCCAAAACATTAGGCTTTGAACCGCATCGCGATTTCGAGCAGTCGAAGGCTCATTTAGGAGAATCAACCAGCGAAATTGGCTTGAAATTCGGTCGCAATGGAAAACCTTGTTATATTGAAGGGCCTCACGATAATACAAGGAAAATTATCAATACGCTTAAAAACTCTGTGGGAGAGGGTAATTTCGATTACTTGTTCGGGATGGGGTAGAAATTGATACGGGGGAGCGTCAACCGCCAAACCATCAATCGTGATAAAATAAACATCGGTGTTACTGACAACTCCCCACAATGGAAGAAACCCGCGCCCAAGCTTATCAGCAATTGATTGTGACACTCCTGAATTGCTCCAACGGTGAGAAACCGCAGATTTTAGAGGCTAACTCAGGATTGGTAGATTCGGGGTTTCTGCAATTTTGCGAGGTAGTAGCAGAAAAATTGGCAGAGGAAGGTCAGGAAAATCAGGCTCATTTTTTACGAAATTTTGCCAGCCAAATATGCGATTTTTTGGGGATTAATGAAGAGGAAGATAGCGATAACTTTGAGGGTAAAAATCCACAAAAATATTCAAATTTTATTAGACAATTATTGCAAGCAGAACAAGATAGCAAGAGCGATGTTGCGGTAATTTACCGAATGCTGGCTCGACGGCAATATCTCCTCAATGCCCGTTTTGCCGAGATTTTACAGCAAGTGGCTCAAAATTTAATTGCCGACGAAAATCCAGAAAAAATTGAATCAATTATCGCCGTTATTGAAAATTTAAGTATTCATATTAGTAAATTTTCGCTTGGAAATACAGCGAATAATATTGAAATTGCGATCGCAGGTTATCAAATAGTTTTAAGTAATTGGGAACGGGGGAGTCAAAAATGGGCAAGGACGCAAAATAATCTGGGAACTGCCTACTGGAAGAGAATCAGGGGAGATCAAGCAGAGAATATTGAAAAGGCGATCGAGTGTTACACTTCGGCATTAGAAATTTACACCCGCGATGGCTTTCCCAAAAATTGGGCAACGACGCAAAATAATCTGGCAATTGCCTACTATAAAAGAGTCAAGGGAGATCAAGCAGAAAATATCGAAAAGGCGATCGACTCTTACAATGCAGCATTAGCAGTCTACAGCCGCGAAGCCTTTCGCCAAGATTGGGCAGGGACACAAAATAATCTGGCCACTGCTTACTTATACAGAATCAGGGGAGATGAAGCAGAGAATGTCGAAATGGCAATCGCATCTTATACTGTGGCATTAGAATTCTACACCCGCGATGACTTTCCCGAAAATTACGCAATGATACAAAATAATCTGGCAACTGCCTACCTTCACAGAATTATGGGAGAGAAACCTGAGAATATCGAAAAGGCGATCAACTCTTACAATACAGCATTAGCAGTCTACACCTGCGAAGCCTTTCCCCAAGATTGGGCAGGGACACAAAATAATCTGGCAACTGCCTACTTTCACAGAATTATGGGAGAGAAACCTGAGAACATCAAAAAGGCGATCGCACTTTATCACAATGCTTTAACTATCAGAACTCATGAGAATTTCCCGCAAGACCATACAGCAACTTTGTCTAATTTAGCTGATCTTTATCGAAGTAACCAGCAATGGCAACTCGCTTATGATACCTATGCCCGAGCGATTGAAACAGTAGAATTTTTACGGGGCGAGATTCAATCTGGAGATGAAAGCAAACAGAAATTAGCTGAAGAATGGAATGAACTTTATCTGGCCATGGTAGAGGTTTGCATCGAACTGCAACGCGACACCGAAGCTGTGGAATATGCCGAACGCAGCAAAGCCCGAAACCTTGTAGAACTGTTTGCCAACCGTGACATCAAACCTAAAGGCAATATCCCCGAAACTGTTCTCAACGAATTGTCGCGCCTCGGTCGAGAAATTGAGGCCGAACAGCGACAACTGGAAATCGAACAGATAAACCGTAACAGTAATGGTGGCAGAATATTGGGAGAACGCCGCCTCAAAATCGACAGCCTAACCACTAGCCGCGATTTTACTCATCTCACCAAACTGCGTAAACAACTCGATGAATTGATTGCTCATGAAATTACACCAATCGATCGTGATTTTAGCCTAACCCAAAAAGTTAAGCCCATCCTCTACAAAGACATTCAAATTCTTACAGGTGAAAACACCGCTATTCTTGAGTGGTACATCATAGGCGATAAATTTATAACTTTCATCATCACCCCACAATCCCCAACACCAATAATCTGGCAATCTTCAAGAGCAGACTTTCAAGCCTTGGAAAATTGGGATAACGAGTATCAAAAAGACTACAAAGAGAGAAAACCCCAATGGAAGCAAAAACTAGCCTCCCGCCTCCAAAACCTAGCTGAGATTTTGCATCTTGATGAGATTTTAAAGAATATTCCGAAACCGTGCGATCAACTGATTTTAATTCCCCATCGCTTCCTGCATCTTTTCCCCCTTCATGCGTTGCCAATCTCCCACGAAAGGGATTTTGAAAGCGGATGCACCGATGAAATCGATTCTTCTATCACTGTATCCCTGTCCAAATCCGAATCGTGCCTTCTCGACTTATTCCCTGGTGGAGTCAGCTATGCCCCCAGTTGCCAACTACTGCAACAGGCGAAACAGCGACAACGCCCTAATTTCTCTCACCTATTTGCTATTGCCAATCCTACCAAAGACCGCTACTTACTTGAACTGCAAGCCGCTAACATCCGTCACAAATTCAAATCTAATGATTTCTTGGCAAAAGATGATGCTAATAAGAACGCAATTCTAAAGGCGAAACTCAGCTTTGCCAACTGCGCCCATTTCGGTTGTCACGGCAAGTTCGAGCCTGACTGGCCTTTGGAATCATCCCTGGTATTCGCCAATAAAGAACGTTTGACACTGTTGGAAATCTTTAATCTTGACCTAAATCAATGTCGTCTTGTCACCCTCTCCGCCTGCGAAACTGGATTGACAGAATCCAGAACCAGCGATGAATATATCGGCTTACCTTTCGGATTTCTCTTAGCAGGTAGCCCTAGTATGGTAAGTACCCTTTGGAAAGTGGATGAACTCGCCAGCACTTTGTTACTGATTCGGTTCTATGAAAACCTAGAAACTCTATCAACGGTTACTGCTCTCAATGAGGCACAACAATGGCTGCGGAATCTGACTTCAGAGGGGCTTGAAGCATTATTAAAATGCCTCAAACCGCAAATTGATCAAACATTTAAACTGTTGCCCAAAAAAGAACGCACACGCTTTGTTAATGCTCCTCTGGATGGCGCACTGAACCGCAAGCCGTTTCCTTTTGCTGAACCTCATTACTGGGCTGGCTTCACTGCGATCGGCGTTTAGCAATCCTGACAAAAATTGTCCAAATTTTTCGTGCTTATGTAAATAAGTACCAGTGTTAATGGTACTCCTATGTAAACGCCAGCAGTTATTAGCGAACCCAAGGCAACAGCAAAACCTTGACTCAATACGTCTTTAAAGGCTTGCGTACAAATATGAGGACGCAATTTATCTGCTGATTTTTCTAACCAGCTAGGCTCATTCGGGTCTTTTGCATCTAGATCGTTGTCTAATTCTCCTGACTTAATTGCTAAGGTTTCGGCTGCATATTCTAAATCGCCTTCACACTCTTCAAGTACATCAAGCTCTTTTAGAGCATCGGGATATTCTTGTAATTGGGAGCGATACAGTTCAATTTCTGCTTGGGTAACGGTAGTCATTGGGATAATGGCGATCAAATAAATGAGTAATTCTTATTTTGCCATAATTATTGTACTTCTTTTGTGTAGAAATCCGGCGGTTGAAACTGCGGCTACACAAACAAAGAAACTTCATCTTTGAGCAGCCAAAATGATGCCACCATGTTCGGGATAACGCTGAGCTAAAACCTGAAAATCCCGGATATTAAACGTAAAAATACACCGCCCTCGCGCTGTTGCTTCTAGCAATTGAGCCTCATCGCTAGCATCTAAAGCCATCCACTCAGTCGGTGTCCGAGTGACATCGTGACTGCGAGATAAAAGGGCGGCTTGCAAAGCTTTAATAGAGGTATCGGCATCTAGATGCAATAGCGGTTTAGACATGAGCAGCTTCGATAATTTGCTCAGCGGCAATAGATGCGTCTATTTCGTGATGGTGAGCGGCATAAAAAGCGAGAACATCGTTCACTTGATCTTCACTTAAATCATACTCAGTGGCAATTTGGTTTGGAGAAAAACCCCATTTCTGCCCTGCGATGACTACTGTTTGCACCCGCAACCGAGTGCCGCGCAAAACGGGAACGAGTTCGCCGCTAGCGCCGCGCACATAGGTGATTTCAGGAAAAGCCGGATCGTCATTCCGCTGGTTGAGGGTAGCGACTTTTTCGGCTACAGCCCAGAGGATAAACTGATCGAAGGAAATGCCTTGGAGTGTTGCCAATTTTTCAGCTTCTTGCTGTAACTGAACGGGTAAGTTTAAGGCGTAGGATGTCATCGATCTAACTTCCGTTTGCTAATATAATTTCATCGGTTCATTCTTTAACAACTTCCATCAACTCCTCAATCAAAACATCGAGGGTGCGAGCTATCTTTTGAATGGATGTGATATCAACCGTTGCTAGTCCTTCCGATCGAGCATAGTGCCTGACTGTGCTGTACGGAACCTCGGCTCGATCGGCAACATCCTTTAGCGTCCATCCTTTTTCGTCAGCCAACTCTCGGATTCGGAACCTAACTAATCCCATTCTACTTGACAAACGATAAGTATCTATGTTTCTAATTCAAACACAATTGTCGATCGACAGTTAAACAGTATTTTGTATGGTGCGGATCTGTCAGAAGTTCGATCGTACTTAAAGATATCTGATGAATCCGCATCCGAGGTATTCGCGCACAATCAAAGAAACCGGGTTTTTTCCCAAATCTTCGCACCGTAACCAAATATTCTCGCAAAAACCCGGTTTCTGGCCACCCACCCATCAAATATAAAACAACTGCCAACAGCCAAAACTGTCAACAGTTGTTTTATATATTCAATGCGGATGGCGAGACTCGAACTCGCAAGGACATAATGCCACACGCACCTCAAGCGTGCGCGTATACCAATTCCGCCACATCCGCTCTTTCCGACAATCTCCGGGATTTTTGCGTTACCAGTTAAAGATTCACAGGTTGAGGTTCCTGACATTTAACTTGTGACTTGCCCTTTGACACCGCCGATTTACAATCATAGCACCACTACCAGCAAAATGTAAAATAAATTTTTGTGAACAATTTCTGGAAAACGATTATCCAGAACATACCGAAAGGCATTATTGTACAGAATATTGAGTGAATTAAGCAGCGAAGATGGGGTTCTCGAAAATTTTAATCGCTAATCGGGGAGAAATAGCTCTCCGCATACTGCGCACCTGCGAGGAAATGGGGATTGCCACGGTCGCCGTTCACTCCACCGTAGACAAGCACGCCCTGCACGTCCAGTTGGCAGACGAAGCCGTTTGCATCGGCCCCCCCACCAGCAGCAAAAGCTATTTAAACATCCCCAACATTATCGCGGCAGCCCTGACACGCAACGCCGCAGCCATTCACCCCGGTTACGGCTTCCTCGCCGAAAACGCCCGATTTGCCGAAATCTGCGCTGACCATCAAATTACCTTCATCGGCCCTTCTCCTGCCGCGATGCGGGCGATGGGCGACAAATCCACCGCCAAAGAAACTATGCAGCGGGTGAAAGTCCCCACAGTTCCCGGTAGCGAGGGATTGCTGGCAGACGATCGCGAAGCTTTGTCGATCGCCCGCGACATCGGCTATCCTGTGATGATCAAAGCCACGGCCGGCGGTGGAGGCCGCGGGATGAGGCTAGTTAGAGAAGCATCCGAACTCCCCAAACTATTCTCAGCAGCCCAAGGCGAAGCCGACGCAGCCTTCGGCAACCCCGGACTTTACCTCGAAAAATTTATCGAAAAACCCCGGCACATCGAAATCCAAATCCTCGCCGACAACTACGGTAACGTCATCCACCTCGGCGAGAGAGATTGTTCGATTCAGCGGCGACACCAGAAACTCCTCGAAGAAGCCCCCAGCCCCGCCCTCAGCCAGAAACTGCGAGATCAAATGGGTCACGCCGCCATTGCCGCCGCCAAATCCATCAACTACACGGGTGCGGGGACTGTCGAATTTTTGCTTGACAAATCGGGCAAGTTCTACTTTATGGAAATGAACACCCGCATCCAAGTAGAACATCCCGTCACCGAGATGATTACAGGCCTCGACTTGATAGCCGAACAAATCCGCATCGCCCAAGGAGAAAAACTGCAAATCAAGCAAAACCAAGTAATTCTCAACGGCCACGCGATCGAGTGCCGCATCAATGCCGAAGATCCCGATCGCAATTTCCGACCCCACCCCGGCATAATCAGCGGTTATTTGCCTCCCGGTGGCCCCGGCGTGCGGATGGACTCTCACGTTTACACCGATTACGAAATACCGGCTTACTACGATTCTTTAATCGGTAAAGTAATTGTATGGGGGCGCGATCGACCGACAGCCATCCGCAGGATGAAACGGGCATTGCGGGAATGCGCCATCACTGGCGTTCCTACCACCCTGGGCTTCCACCAAAAAATCCTCGATTCCCCCGAGTTTCTCAGCGGCGAAGTTTACACTAATTTCGTCGAACAGTTCTTGAACCAAAACAGTCATTAGTTAAAGTCTTGGACGCAGAACCTAAATTATGTAGGGTGCGCAGTGCGCACCTTACCCCTATACTTCCCGCGTCAAACCTCTTTTTGCGTCAGTCATGACTAATGACTAATGACTAATGACTCTTACATCATCATGGTCAGCAGCCCTTGCTGACCGAGAATCATTTCTCGCAGCAAGCTACAGATACCCACCCAAATAATCGGCGTAATGTCCACCCCGCCGATCGGCGGTACAATCTTTCTTGTTACGGCTAAAAAAGGTTCCGTCGGCCAAGCGATCAGACTCAACGGCAACTTGCTCAGGTTCACCTCGGGATACCAAGTCAGGACGATCCGAAAAATAAACAGCAAGGTCATCACGACTAGGACAGATCCCAGAATCCAACTTGCAACGGTAATACCAGTCATGGGTCTTATCTCGAAAATTTAAGTTTTGTTAAGTCTGCCCTTCATAATTTTAACCGTTTCACAGGTGCGATCGAAAGTATAAAATTAATAAAAATCAAATTGTTGTAACAAAGGCTTGGAATCTATGACTCCTTCTCTCGCGAACTTTTTGTACAGCCTGCTGGTCGGCGTGGTGGTGGTAGTGCTTCCAGCAACGATCGGCCTGATATTCATCAGCCAAAAAGACAAAATCAAGCGCACCTAAAAAGTCAGCGGGTCTCTAAGTCCGGCGCTGCAAGTCAATTGTGGGCTACAAGTCGGGCATTTCCCCGATCCGAGAAACCTCGGCTGCCAGCAACTGTCAAGGCAAAACCTTCAGTTGACTGCTAAGCTGAGGTTTTTTCCCGTTAAACTCATTATTATACTCACTTCCCAAGCTGAAACCCTGACCGGAGGCTGCCCCAGAAAGCACAGTCGGGCTGACAGACTTAATGATAGATGTAAAATCTAACTCGCTAACATAGGAAAGACATAGGAGATAGGCTAATGGTCAATTTAGGATTGAACTGGAGCAGCCTGCTAGGGATCATCCTAGCAGTAGCAGGGGCAGGACTGTATTTTCTGCGATCGTGGCGTCCCAAACTAGCCCGAGACCACGATATTTTTTTTGCAGCAGTCGGCTTGCTGTGCGGCGGTATTCTGTTATTTCAAGGGTGGCGGCTTGACCCAATTCTGGCATTCGGTCAATTTCTGCTCAGCGGTACCGCCATATTTTTTGCAACGGAAAGCATCAAGCTGCGAGGAGCGACCACAGCCCAAGCCAAAACTCGCGCCCAATACGTAGATGAAGAGCGACCGGTCAGCAACGCCTACGGTTACGACGGCTACGATGCCGAAATGGAGCAGCTAGAACCAGAGGAAGACTATCCGCCGCGTCCCCGGATCAGAGGCAGCCAAGACTACCGTTCCTCTCGGGAAGCCTACGACGACGAACCCCGCCGCCGTCCCTCGAATCGTAACGGCAGCGTTAACACCTCCAAGCCCGATTTGCCCGATCGATCCTCGCGCAAACGTCCCTCTCGCCCAGAAGCCCCGCCTGCCCAAGAGTCTGACAACTGGGACGTTTCAGACAACCCCGAAGAAAGACCGACCCGCAGCCGCAGCAGTCGCCCCCCAGCTTCGGAAAACCGCAGTTCCGATACCCCGCCGAGAACCAAAAAACCCCGTCCTACGGAATCATCCAGGTCTCGCCCCAGCAACCGCGACGTGGAAGCACCGCCGTCAGACTACGTGGAGTATCGACCTGTAGAATACCCGGAAGACCAACCGGATAATTCCCCCAGTTTCGACAAATAGCCAAACATAAGTAGGTGGGTGAAATAAACATTTATCCCGCAGCTCCGGCTTGCGACACCGCAGAACTCTAAGTTGCGTATTATTGATACCCATCTACTTATTATCAGATATTAGACTTATTAAAAAAACTGTAAATTGCGAGTGTGAAACCCCAGACAAACGCAGATATACACAGATAAAAGCTAATTTTTTTGTAAAAAACAATTTTAACATACCGCACCTGTGGAACTAATCGACAACATAATAATCTAAATATAAAATCCCAAATCTTAAATCAGCAATATGCCATTACTCGAAATAGGAGATCCGGCTCCCTGGTTTTCTGTTCCTTCTACAAATAACCCCTCATTTCATTTCCCGACTGTTGGCGGCCGACGAGTCGTGCTTTTTTTCTTTGCCAGCGCAGCTTTTGAACAAATCCAAGTTATCCTCAAAAGCTTTCAAGAGCTTTCAGAAGAATTCCAAAGCTTGCAAGTGCCGCGGTTCGGAGTGAGCGTTGACCCAGCAGACAAAGAACAAAACAGACCGACAACAATTGCTCCGTCATTCCTCTTTTTCTGGGACTTGGATAAAACAGTCAGCCAGCAGTACGGTGTTTCCCAAGATGTCGAACAAAATGGAGTTGCCGGAGTTCACTATGCACCACAAACTTTTGTACTCAACGAAAACCTTCAGGTAATTAATATTTTGCCGATGGGTGAACCGCACCAACACGCCCAACAAGTATTAGATTTTCTCAAAACTTTGCCCCCAATTGAGGAAGCCCGACCAGCCACTCGCCACGCCCCGGTGTTGGTAATTCCTAACGTTTTGGACAAAGCCTCTTGCCGCCGTTGGATCGATATGTACAAAGCTAATGGTGGCAGTCCCTCGGGCTTTATGAGGCAAGTGGAGGGGAAAACTGTTGGCATTCACGACGAGAATTTCAAGAAACGCCGAGATTTCTTTATTGAAGACCCAAAGTTACAGCGACAATTGAATACGATTATTTTGCGCCGGGTGCGGCCGGAAGTAGAAAAAGCTTTTCAGTTTACAATTACCAGGTTTGAACGGTATTTGATAGGTTGTTACGATGCTGACAGCGGCGGTTATTTTCGGCCGCACCGCGACAACACTAGCAAAGCTACGCTGCACCGCAGGTTTGCGATGACGCTAAACTTGAATGTGGGAGAGTACACGGGGGGATTTTTACGGTTTCCAGAGTACGCGCCGCACGGTTATAAAGGGGATTGTGGCACGGCGATTATTTTTTCGTGTTCTTTGCTGCATGAAGCGACGCCGGTGATTAGCGGCCAGCGTTTTGCTTTGCTGTCTTTTTTCTACGGCAATGAGGATGCTGCGGTACGACAAGCTAATTTTAAGTATTTAGCTGCTGATTCAGATTCCCGAATTGGAGAACCGGCGTGAGGAATGTCACTACCGTGGTGCAAGTCATAAAATAATTACAGAAGGTAGTTAGCGGTTAGCCACAAAACCTAATTCCTAGCTACCGATCGCTAAATAATAATCGATCGCCATGAATTTCAAACTTCTAAGTTTAGCAGTACCGGGAATTTTAACGGTTGGGGTTGCAGCCAGCGCTGCTGCGGTTGTTACGACATCCCCTGTACGGCAATCAACAGATTTAACGGAATTTAACTCGGTGCATTCCCAGGGTGCGATCGCCCAAAGTGTCGCAGAACAAACCAATATTCGAGTCTACGAAAAGGCTAGTCCGGCGGTTGTTACCGTCGATACAGATAAATCTAACGGCAGCGGCACAATTATCAGCCCCGACGGCATGGTGTTAACTAACGCCCACGTTGTTTCGGCAGGCGGTACCGTCAATATCATTTTGTCAGACGGCAGAAAAGTTGTCGCCGATGTCATCGGATTCGGCGAAGACGGTCTAGACTTAGCCGTGGTGAAGATTCGCGGTCAAAACAATTTGCCCACCATCCCTTTAGCCAGTCCCGGTTCGGTGAAAGTCGGCCAACAAGCATTTGCGATCGGCAATCCCTTCGGTCAATTTCAAGGTACTTTGACAGTCGGAATCGTCAGCCGCATCGACCAGCAGCGGGGCTTAATTCAAACCGACGCCGCCATCAATCCCGGCAATTCTGGAGGCCCACTGCTCAACAGTTCAGGAGAATTAATCGGCGTCAATACTTCTATTTTTACTCGCGGTCGGGGCGGTGGCAGTATCGGTATCGGTTTTGCAATTTCCGCAGACAAATTACCCGCTTTCCTGACAGCGGTGCGAGAAGGGCGAGCTCCCCGCGCGGCTCAAGCCCGATCGCCCTTTGGTGGCAACAAATCACCTCAAAAAGTTGCGTTAAATGGGCCCCCCGTCAGCGGCCTCCTCACCGACAAGTCTAGCGTTCTGCCCACCGACAACAGCTTTTTTGACCTCTACTCATTTGAGGGAAAAGCGGGCCAGCAAATCACAATAGAAATGAAAAGTCAAGAGATTGACCCTTATTTAATTTTGCTCGGGCCCAACCAGCGCGAAATCGCGCAAGACGATGACGGGGCCGGGAATAAAAACGCCAGAATTACAGTCAGGCTGCCAGCAGACGGGACTTACACGTTAGTGGCAAATTCCTACCAAGCTAGGCAGTCGGGGGCTTATACGTTGGAACTGAAAGCGAGTGCTCCTACCGGGCCTTCTCGGGCGATTTTGCAAGAAGAAGGCGCTTTAGTCGCAGGCGGCCCGGTATTGCCGTCTGACAACAGTCTGTATCGCGAGTATACTTTTGAAGGTCGATCGGGTCAGTCTGTAGCCATTTCCCTCGAAAGCACAGATTTCGATCCCTATGTGGCTATCTTTGGCCCTAATAGCCGATTAGTGGCAGAAAATGACGATGCGAGCGATTCGACTAAAAATGCGTTTCTGAGCGTTACTTTGCCCGCTACGGGTCGCTACCGCGTAATTGTCAATGCTTACGATGCTGCGGGCCGGGGTCGTTACACTCTAACTGTCCGGTGAAAATGGGTAATTGGTAATTGGTAATTGGTAATTGGGAATTGGGAATTGGTCGAATTATTTTTCTTCCTGCTTCCTTCCATCCGTTAAATCCCGTACATTGCTCGTTGCCGAACTTCCTTCTTGCATCCGTTAAATCCGTTACACTCATCCGTTGCCGAACTTCCTTCTTCGTTGCAAATCGAGGTAATTCATGCGTCAAGTTAGATTTTGGGCGATCGCGCCAATTGCTCTGGTAGCTACTTTTTCTGGTAAGCCGACACTCTCCCTGCCAGTTTCAAATTCAGGTGGAGTTGCTAACAGTATTTCCACCCTCATTTCAGGAGAAATTCCCCAAAATTTACCTAACGCGAAGCCTGCTGACAAGGCTGTTTTAGCGCAAGCAAGCCCCAACCCGTCGCCCTCACCACAGAGTTCGCCAACTCAGAGCCCAACTCTAGAACCTCGGCCGAGTCCTGATGCGGGTTCATCTAAAGTCATTTTAGAACAAAACGGAGAACTCAGCCCTGCCAAGTCTTCTGTACTGCCCTCCGACAGCAGTTTGTACGACGAGTATACCTTTGAAGGCACTCAGGGCCAGAAAGTGGTTATTACTGTAGAAAGTACCGAGTTTGATACTTATCTCGCCATTTTCAACTCCCAGGGCGAGCTACTTGGAGAAAATGATGATGCAACGCAGCAAAATTCCAATTCAGAGATTTCTGTTACCTTGTCTGCGAATGGTCGCTATCGCGTCATTGTCAATGCTTACGATCCGCCTCCAAAAGGTAGAGGCAAGTATAGTTTGACCGTCCGCGAAATAACTGGAAATTAGTTTGAACGAAACTTCGGAGTCAGGGCACGGCATTGCCGTGTCCCTATAATTCAAGGACGAGCGCACTTACTTGTAGTGCGCTCGACGTTGGTACATTCCTGTGTTATCGGAAACTAGAAAAGTCATAATTTTGCATTTATAATTTGATAAACTGTATTTTAAATAAATTTTAAAAGTAGAAGGGAAGCTGAAATAGCGATAAATTTTCAACTTCCATTCTGGATTTAGATTAATTTAACGAAAACCCAGCCAGGTAAAAAAATCCTGGCGGGTAAAGAATTCTAGCAGCAAAAGTCCCACGAATCCCACCATCGCAAATCGGCCGTTGATTTGTTCTGCATAGGCATTCCACCCAAACGCTGGTTCTGGTTTTGGGGTATTTGGGGTTGTCGGTTTTGGGGAGGGAGGAGTTTTAGCAGTCATTTAAAAGTTTTGAGGTTCGAGTTTTGAGTGATGAGTTTTCGGAAGCTTTGCGATCGCACAACTTCTAATTTACAAGAGAAATGACAGCCGATCGCTAATCTGCTGACTTTTCTAAACTTTGAACCGATTCGATCAGATTTCGCACGGTTTCGGTACCTTCTGAAGGCTCAAAAAACAGCGGGAACTTGCCGCGAGCGATCATTCTCAAACCCAACGGGCCCAGACTCAGCAAACCTTTAACATCGCGGAAGTAGTTTCCTACTACTTCGATGCCAAACTTGCGCTCGTCTATCCAGCCGCCTTCTTTGACGAGCTCGATCAAGACTTTGCGGTGGCGGATCGATCGACTCGCTTGGTCGTCTTTGCGATCGAGAATCTCCTGTTTAATCTTACCAATTTGATCCATCGGCGCGACTTCCATCGGACAAACCGAGTTGCAGTAGTAACAGCGGGTGCATCCCCAGACGCCTGCGGTGCCTTCGTTGTATTTTTCGAGCCGATTTTCGGTTTCGCTGTCGCGGGAGTCGGCGATCGTGCGGTAAGCTTTGGCGAGGGCGTGGGGGCCGACAAATTCCGGGTTGACTTCGCGGGCGTTGCACTGAGAATAGCACGCACCACAGAGGATGCAGTTGCCGGTTTGGTCGAGTTTCGATCGCTCTTCTGGAGTTTGCAGAAATTCGCGTTCTGGAATTGCTCGCGAGGCGGTGCTGACATAAGGTTCCACTGCTTCTAGGTTGTCCCAAAAACTGGTCATGTCAACAACCAAATCTTTAATGACCGGCATATTTCCCATTGGGGCGACGGTGATTTCTGGGATGAAATCAGTAGGCTTTTCTGCTGAGCTGGAATCGGCTATTTTTTGCAGTCTTGCGAGTTCGCTGGCCACATTTTCTTTGCAAGCTAATGCCGATCGACCGTTAATTCGCATAGAACAACTGCCGCAAATTGTATTGCGGCAATTTTTGCGAAAAGCTAAAGTGCCGTCGTGTTCCCATTTGATAATGTTGAGGCAGTCGAGGATGGTATTGCTCTCTTCCACATCTAGGGTGTAAGTGTGAACCCGGGGAGCCTCGTTTTGATTTTGGCGGACTACGTTAAAGCGGACTTTCATATTTTGAGTGAGGAATTTAGTGTCTATTTTAAGCTAAATTTTCGGACGCTCTAGAAAGCTATTATTTGTTTTAACCACTACCTAAAGTAAGAGATTTAACCAGTTTTTATTATTGCTTGATCAAAGGCAATAAGTCCCAAGTCATAAATCCTAAACTGTAACTTTTTTAAGCGGATTTTTGAGCTATCAATTGGAGATAAAAGTAATTAATAGCTGCAATTCGCTAGTCGGAGGTGCGTGATGTCCAGCTTGTTTGTATTAACTTTCATGTTTTCCACACCGGCTTTTTGTCTGGGTCTGCTAAATCCTAAATGGGTGGGACTAGGAACTCGCAAGCGATCGGCTGCCTTGTACGGCGGCTTGATGGCAGTTTCGTTCGTTTTGCTTGGGGTTACAGCACCTAAGGCGCCACAACCAGTTTCATCGGGGCTGCTGGCCTCAACTGAATGGCCAGAATTTAGGGTAAGCGCACCTTTGCGCTGAAGGTAGCTGGGTATGCAGCTCACTTTTTTGGCAGCATTACAAGAAATTTTACCAGGACTTACGCCCGGTTGGGGCCAGAAACGTAGTTTTTTAAGAAAAATACTTGGTTCTACTCATTTACTGCAATTAAAAACCCCGGTTTATAGGCGTCGGAGTGCGATCGCGAATTGTAGGAAAAAATCGTGGGTTTACTAACGAGAAATACACTCATCAGCCGGCTTTCACCCGCGTAGGATATCCAGCGTTCTATTTACTTTGTAAATCATAGGGATTTGTGAGTTGGTCGGTCGATAAATAAGGAAGTTAACTTCTCAGGACTTACGCACAGGGATTAAAGAAATCAGGTGGTTTAAACAGATATCCTTCGTGCTTCACCTCGGATTTTGGTAAAAGAAACCCGGTTTCTGCGTCCTGGATGACTTCTCTTTTTTACTGCTAAAAATCGCTATGTTTAATTTTTTCGTCTTAAGCTTTCTATTGTCTATCCCTGCCTTCTTTCTGGGTATTGTTAATCCGAAATGGGTGGCCGCACCAACCCGCAAGCGATCGGCCGCGATGTACGGCGGTTTGATGGTGGCTTCGTTTGTACTTGTTGGCGTAACCGCACCCAATCCGCTAAGCCAAGTTTCGGTGGCGCCTCCGGCCCCAACCGATCGGCTAGAATCATCTCAAACCGCTAAGCCATCACCGCTTTCGGCAGTGGTGACACCCAAGCCGGAGACTGTGAAAACCCTATTACCAACACCGAAACCTACAATTTCTCCTCCCGCACCTGCACTTGCCAAACCAGATCCCGATCGCAAATTGCCATCTTCAGTCAAATCTGTTGAACGAACCGCAGAGATTGCTCTTGATGCACAGCAGCCAAAGGAAGATACCAAGAAAGTTATTTACGAGTCTTCTAAACCTTCGGTTAAAAGTGCCGATTTTCCGAGTTGCGTTAACTCGGATTGCAACTGTTCTGACTTTGCGACTCAAGCCGAAGCGCAGCGAGTTTTAGAGGCATATCCGGGCGATCCGTTTAAGCTCGATCGAGATCGAGACTCGATCGCTTGCGAAACACTGCCTTAGATTTGATCTCAGTTCGCGATCGCAAAAACCCGGTTTCTTCACGTAATTTGGTCATATACGCTCGATCGCGACAACGAGAAACCGGGTTTTTTTGGGTAGCGTGCGATCGCGAACTGAACTAAAAACCAGTCGCACTGCTAGCCAGAAAGAACGATCGCGCCTGATTCAAAAGTTATCGGGAGCTCGTGGAGTGGCTGAATCAGACTTATCAGTCGTTAATGTACATTTTTGTTCCATTGCTACTCGCACACGTTTGTTTCCGAGGAAGTTAACTTTCCCTTACGTCCTATCGGCACACACATTGGCGTACCCAAAATTGGGTCAGAAATAATACGACACTCTAACTCAAAAACTGAGAGTATCATCTCCTCAGTCATTACCATTTTCGGTTCCCCAGCCGCAAAAATCTGACCATCTTTGACAGCAACTAGATAATCAGCATAACGGCACGCCTGATTCAAGTCATGCAATACCATCACAATTGTCCTTCTCTGACTTTGGTTCAACTCATACAACAAATCTAAAACTTCTATCTGGTGCGCCAAATCCAAAAAAGTAGTCGGCTCATCCAAAAGTAAAATATCTGTATCCTGTGCTAGTGCCATTGCAATCCAAGCTCGCTGTCGTTGTCCACCAGACAAAGTATCTAATGCTCTATCTGCCAACTTCAGTAAATCTGTAATTAAGAGTGCCTGTTGCACAATTGTTTCATCTTTGGCTGACCACTGCTGCAACCAATTTTGATAAGGGTAACGTCCTTGTGCTACCAAATCTCTGACTGTTAACCCTTCCGGTGCTACTGGCCCTTGAGGCAAAATACCCAACTGCTGCGCTACTTCCTTGGTGGAAAGCTTAAAAATTGAGGTGCTGTCAAGATATACAGTACCATGATCTGGTTTGAGAAGTCTTGCCAGACCTCTTAACAAAGTTGATTTACCGCAACCATTAGCACCAACTAAAGCACTAATTTGTCCGGTAGGAATGGCCAAATTTAAGTCTCGGATAATTGGCACACCATCATAAGCTAAAGATAAACCTCTGGTTGATAGTCCTTTCATAAGTGATACCATTTTAGATTTTGGATTTGAGAGTTTGGATTTAGGAAAACCTAAATTTTGGGTTGATAAAATATGATCTTTATCAAGTTCCCAGTCGCCAATTACTTATTTTTTGCGATTCCGAATTAACAAAAAAAGAAAATAAGGAGCGCCGATAGCAGCAGTTACCACGCCACAAGGAAGTTCGATAGGTGCAAACAACGTTCTTCCTAGCAAGTCTGCGACCACCACAATCACACCTCCTAACAATGCAGAAGTAGGAATTAACCCTTCATGATTTGTACCTACCAACTGTCTGCCTAAATGAGGTGCAATTAAACCGACAAAACCAATCATTCCCGCAGTAGCGACCCCTGCACCTGCTAAAGCTACACCCACCAGCACTAGCAAACCACGTTGCCATTCCACGCGAGTACCTAAACCTTTAGCGACATCATCTCCTAAATTTAAGGCGTTCAAATGTCTTGCCAATGTCAACGCCATTGGTACGAAAACAATCAACCAAGGTAAGAAGGAAAAGACTTGCTCCCAAGTGCGTCCGTAGACACTGCCAGCTAACCAAACCAAAGCATTACTAACGTCATAAATGTCCCCAAAGGTAATCATTAAACTGGTGAATGCACTGGCGATCGCAGACAAGCCAATACCCATTAAAATTAATAGAATCGGCGAACTACCGTTATTCCAAGCCAGGGAGTAAATTAAAACAGCCATCAATAAAGCACCTGCAAAGGCTGAAACAGGCAACGTATAAATCGGTGCTGATGGAAATAAGACAATTACTGTCACTGCTGCTAAACTTGCCCCAGCATTGATGCCAATAATACCAGGGTCAGCTAAGGGATTGCGTGTGAGACCTTGAAAGATAGTGCCAGAAATAGCAAACGCCACTCCCACCATGAAAGCGACAAGGGTGCGGGCTAGCCGTAGGTTATGAATCACGAAAGCATGGTCTGGGTTGCCTGTATCTAAACCAAATACAGTTTTGACGATATCCAAGGGCGAAATGGGATATTCTCCTCTGCCCACATTCATCACCATCGCCACTACAATCACCACTGCCAAACATAACAGCATCAGTGGCACACGTTTGTCTATGCGAAAAGATATCGCTTCGGAACGGATGACGAGCCAATCTAACTTCATTTCTTCACCTTTGACTTAGCCAAGTAGACAAAAAAGGGCGCACCAACCAGTGCTGTCATTATTCCCACAGGTAGTTCCTGGGGTTTAATTAATACACGCGCCGCAATATCTGCAACCAAAAGTAAAGTTGCACCTACCACTGCGGAATAAGGCAAAATCCAACGGTAATCAGCTTTGATGAAAAATTTCACGATATGGGGAACAACTAAGCCGATAAAGCCGATTGGGCCGGCAATAGATACGGCACTTCCCGCCAGTAAAACAACGCTAATTGCCGTGATGATTTTCACCCAAGCTGTCTGTTGACCTAAGCCTTTTGCTATGTCTTCACCGAGACTCATGGTAGTAATTTGTTTACCAAGGGCAAAAGCAACGACTAATCCAAGGGCGACGAAGGGCAGTGCTTGCAAGAACATATTGATATCGCGCCCAGCTAGTGAACCTGCTAACCAAAATCTAATTTCTTCTAAGGTGCGTTGACTGACGATCAGGATAGCAGTAGTCAGGGAAGAAATCAGAGCCGTGAGCGCAGCGCCTGCTACTGTGAGATTCAATGGTGTAGGCCCTCCTTTTCCTAGAGAACCAAGGAAGTAGACTAAAATTGCTGTGACTCCTGCACCCAAAAAGGCCACAATGGTTAAAACACTCAAAGACGAACTACCAAAAACAAAAATTGTGGCAACTACAGCCAATGCAGCCCCCGACTGAATACCTAAAATACCTGGATCTGCTAAGGGGTTGCGTGTCAAACCTTGCATTAACGCTCCTGATACTGCCAAGGCTGAACCTACGAGTATAGCAATGAGCGATCGAGGTAATCTTACTGTCTGAATGACTAGGTGATCGTAGGAACCATCAAAGGCAACAAAGGATGTCAAAATCTTTTCTAGAGGTATTTCTGCTGCACCTAACGTGACACTGTATACCAAGCAAATCAACAAGATAACCAGTCCCAAAACCAGACCAACTAAGGCTGATATTTGAGGCTTTTTCCATTCTCTATACGATTTTGTGAACCCTTTTGTCATTTTATGCACTCTCTCAACAATTAACTGTTTATTAGCCCTCAGATTGAACAGGGACATATCCAATTACTGGGTGTTGTTGTAGGCCGTTCCATCTAAGGCAAGTATTAATGAATCCCAGACTGTACGCGCCACAGACTGGCATAAATTCCATCAAGTGCTAGTAAATCCTCGTGCTTACCCTGCTCGACAATTTGACCGCGATCCATCACATAAATACAATGACTGTGACGAATTGTGGAAAGACGATGGGCGATCGCGATCGTAGTTCGATTTTGAGTAATCATCGCCAATGACTTCTGAATCGCCGCTTCCGTCTCATTATCCACCGCAGAGGTAGCCTCATCCAAAATCAAAATCGGTGGATCTTTGAGAATAGCACGGGCGATCGCAATTCGCTGCCGTTGACCACCGGAAAGTTTCTGACCTCTTTCACCGACGATAGTATCGTATCCTTGGGGTAGTTGCAGGATAAATTCATGAGCCTGGGCTAATTTGGCAGCATGGATAATTTCTTCATGACTAGCATCAAAACTGCCATAAGCAATATTTTCTGCAACCGTACCGTGAAATAAAAATACATCCTGACTCACCCAACCAATACAGCGTCGTAATTCCCCAAGTTGTAACTCCCGAATATCGATACCATCAACCAGGATTTGTCCGCCTTGGACTTCGTAAAAGCGTAACAGTAGCTTAACTAGGGTACTTTTACCAGAACCTGTTGCACCGACAATGCCAATGCTTGCCCCGCCGGGAATGTGCAATGATAAATCTTGCAGTACATTGGTGCGATCGTTGTATGCAAAGGTAATATTGTCAAGATGCAGCTCACCGCGTACTGTTTTTAACGGTAAAGGATGTTTCCCTGTGGGAATAGCAATGGGAGTATCTAACAATCCCATGACTCGTTTGGTGGAAGCCATAGCCCGTTGATACTCGTCCATAATTTCGCTCAAACTGGCAAAAGGCCACAGTAATTGCTGCACAATGAATACCATGAAACCATAGGTTCCCACAGTTAACTGATTATTTGCCACTGCAACCCCACCAAAAAACAGTGTGGCGATGAAACCGATTACAACCACTAATCGAATAGCTGGATAAAAAGCAGCAGAAAGTGCGATCGCACGGGCATTACTGCGGCGATAGGCTTCACTGTCAGTAAGGACACGACCTCTTTCGTAGGTTTCAGCAGTAAAGCTTTTAATTGTAGCAATCCCTGAGAGGTTATTAGCTAAACGACTATTAATAAATCCGGCTTTGTCACGGACATCTGCATAACGGGGTGCGAGTCGTTTCTGGAATTCTAATGAACCCCAGAATATGAAGGGTGTGGGTAGGATTGCCAACCAAGCTACAGTGGGGGCGATGAGAATAAATGAACCGCCTACAGCTAAAATAGTGGTGATAAATTGCAGAATACTAGCCGCCCCAGAATCAAGAAATCTTTCTAATTGATTGATATCGTCGTTTAATATTGACAAAAGTGTGCCTGTAGAGCGTTCTTCAAAGTAGCTCAGTTCTAGTTCTTGTAAATGGCTATAAGCATCAAGACGTAGCTCATGCTGCATGGTTTGGGCGAGGTTGCGCCACAGGCGATCGTAAATAAATTCAGATAGTGATTCTAAAGTCCAAATTAATAATGTTAATAATGAGAGGATTGCCAGTAGTCCAATGATGTTAGTAATCCCAATCTGGGCAATGATAGAGTTCTCTTTTTCCACTACGACATCTACTGCCACACCTATTAAATAGGATGGTGCCAGGTCGAAGATTTTATTGAGGATGGTAAAGGTTACAGCAGTGCATACTTGAAGGCGGTAGTTTTTGGCGTAGTGTAACAACCGTAGGAGGGGATGCTGTTTGGTTAATGGTAAAGAGGTCATGGTAAATGCTCAATTTAGAGAAGATAATTAATCAGAATTACTTTGGTTTTCATTAATTCCTACAGGAGGTATTTGGGCGAAAATAGCAGATTGTAACAGTTCAGGAATCTGTTTCCAAACTACATTCCCTTTAGCACTTTTGATATACAGTTGCATAAAATCTAGTAATGCAGTGGCACTTTCTCCGGGGGTGAGATTGACGAAGAGATAGGTGGGTTTATCTGGACTGGCGACGGATACCACACAGCCATGATTGCACGCCCATAAGCATCCCACTGGTTGAATTTCCACTTCATTGTCTGGGAATTGTTCGGCGCATAAAGTATTCAGCTTGTCAACTAAAATAGTGCCATCAAAAGGGGGATTTTTTGGTCGTTCTGCGGAGGAACGGTGGCAGGATTTGCAGATAAATAGGGTGTGTTTAGGCATAGGTTTATGGTGTGTTGACTAAATATTTAAAAAGGTCATCAATTACAGCGTCAGTTCCAAGCATATGTGTCGCCGCCCATGCCATAAAATCAACATAATAAACGTGATTCTCTTGAACGGCTTTAAGTTTTTTCCAAAGTGGCTCTTGTTGTTTTTTTGCCAGAAATTCCTTGCCATTTCTCGAAAAAGTCGTCACAAATAAAATATCACCATCTGCTTTTTCTAATTCCTCTAAGGAAATAGGAAAAGATCCATAGGTTGAATCAAGATTTTGTGCGGCTGGACGCTGCAAAAGCGCATCGCTGATAATAGAACCAGGAAATGAGTTTTTGGAATCAATGTATATCTGCTCACGCCCAACAGTTATGAAGGATATTTTTTTACCTTGATAGCGAGTTCCTAATGCTAGTTTTAGCTGTTCTATTCGCTGATAGTAGCGATCCCAAAGGGCTTTTTCAACCTTTTGCTTTCCCAGTGATTTAGCTACAAAACTCAGATGTTTTTGCCAGCTTATGAAATCAATCTCACCTAATACCGTAGGGGCAATTTTAGATAGTAAAGGATAAATGGGCTTAAACCAATCTACACCAATAATTAAATCTGGTTTGAGTCGTAACGTTGCTTCTAAATTTGGTTGTGAAAGTCCAAGTAATTTTATTCCCTCCGTTTCACCATTAATGGATGTCAGAGAGTTTCCCTCTACGTAAACTTCGTTAGTTGTCCCGATGGGTTTAACCCCAAGTGCGAGGACATTGCCTAAAGTACATGAAGATAAGGTGACAACACGCTGGGGGTTAATAGGAACACAAGTTTCCCCCATTGTGTGTTTAACCATGCGACATTCTGCGGTTGATTGTTTAGGTAAAGAGGATATATTTTGAGATGTGTGGAGATTGCAAGCTGTAACTAGAGTAAATCCGAAAAGGCCTAATATTAGCCAGTAGGAAAAATGTCGCATGATTGTCTCAATTATTAAAACTGCCAAGAAATAGTTCCTTGAATTGTAAAAGGTTGTCCATAATAAACACGATTACCTAGCGAACTTTCAAAATATTCTACGTCAAATAGATTTTTGAAGTTGAGTGCGGCTGTGAAGCGATCTCGTTTATAGAAAATAGAGGCATCAGTCCGAAAATAGCTAGGTACAGTATAGGTATTGTTAAAATCAACGCGATCGCCCACATAAAACAAGCCTATTCCAGCACCTAAGCCTTGTAGATTACCTTCTTGAATCTCGTAGCTTGTCCATAAGTTAAAAGAGTGATTTGCACTATTTGACAATCGGCTTCCAGGTGTCAAAGTATTATCTTTAGTAACACGGGCATCGATATAAGCATAGCCCGCAAAAATATTCCATCCTGGTAAAATTTCGCCCGCCAGATTCAGTTCTACCCCTTGGCTATTCTGCTCACCGACTTGAATGGAAAAGTTTGGTCTGTTAGGGTCTGCTGTGGTGACATTGGTACGGGTCAAATCAAACAAGGAAAGCGTTGCTGAAAGTCGATCGTTCAAATCTGCCTTTACCCCAACCTCATACTGATTACCGCGTTCTGGCTTGAAGGAAGAGTCAACACCAAAAAAGTATGAGCCGCCTGGTGGAGTAAATGAGCTTGTATAGCTGGCGTACAGTGAGATTGCAGGGATGGGTTGATAGACAATCCCAACGCGAGGACTGAATGCACTATCTGTCCCACTGCTTTCTGTGTTGCTGATTAAATCTTCATATTTTCGATCGATAAAGTCAAACCGCTCACCCAACAAAATCTTCAAGTTATCGGTCAGTGCAACTTGATCTTGAAGATAAATTCCTAATGAGTTTGTCTGCTGTCGAATCCCAAAAGAAGACGGGAGTGTTGCTCCTCGCGGTTGACCGTATACAGGATTGAAGATATCAATTGATGCCGCCTCGAATTCATCGATTGGTGGATCAAAGTTGTCAAAACGATTTAAATCAAATCCCAATAATAGCTGATGCTGAATTGAACCTGTGGAAAACCTACCAATCAGATTTGTCGTCATCGCATAATTTCTATTTTCGGAAGAGCTTTCGGACGCTGATCTCGTAAAAGTCCGATTGTCGTCTGCATCTAGACTCCCAGCATTTGTGCGTCGTTGATAGAGATCGCGAAATGCAAACCTAAACGCATTGTTTATCGACCAATTTTCGCTAAACTTATGGTCTAACCGGTATCCAAGCCTAATAATTGTCTGCTCAAAACTATCAGAAGGTTCAAAAAGGTTGAGATTACGGGACACTTTCCCGTTTGGGTTAGGTAATACACTACCAATGACAGGTACGCCAGATGCGATCGTATCCCTTGTCCTGATATATTCTGCTTCCAAGGTCAGGTTAGTTTGCTCTCCGAGCGCTATACTGATTACGGGCGATACATTTAAGCTTTCACCATTAAATAAATCGACAAAACTACCTGAGTTTCTGTAGGCTAAATTAAGACGATATAAGACTGTCTTCGAGTCATTTAGCGGTCCCGACAAATCAACTGCACCTCGATAAAAACTATAGCTGCCAATCGTTGCATTAACAGCATAGAAAGGGTCGCGCAAAGGACGTTTAGATACGAGGTTGATGCTTCCTCCTGGATTACCTAAACCAAATAGCACTGATGCGGAACCTTTGAGAACTTCAACTCGCTCAATACTGGAAAGTTCGCTGACCTGTCCAGACAATGTATCAATTAGTCCATCCCTGAGAAGATTCGTCTCTGTTACATCGAATCCGCGAATGCTATAGAAAGTAAGTGGCCCAAAGTTAAAAGCCTGATTGACACCAGCAACATTTCTAAGTGCATCCTCTAAGCGAGTCACCTGTTGGTCGCGCAGCACTTCTTGAGGCACCACTTGAATCGATTGGGGAATGTCACGCAAAGGTGTATCAGTTTTTGTCCCAGTCGTAGTATTCGGAACGCGATACCCATCTCGTCGATCGCCCGTCACGACTAACTCAATTAGCCGCCGATCGGTTTGTGCCGATGGTTCCTCTTGCGGTGTCTCACTCGTGGGCTGCTCTGGTTCTAGTTGCAGTGGAGGCTGCGTCGCAATGGCCGCAGAGGTTATACCAAAAACCAGACCTGCATCATCATTAAATAACTCAACCGTTGGTAAAGTTTTATCACCTACCACCGTCACCCGAATAGTATTGGCATCCAGATTAGTTACCGTTATCTCAGTAATCCCCTCAACTGGATTTGGGGAACTGAATGTAAAAGCATCGCCCGACGGTAAACGCAGTTGGGCATTAGGAATATCAGCAATAAAGTTATTATCAGCACTGCGATCAGTGATTTGCAATCGTTCTCGAACAGTCGTCTGTAAAATCACCTCCACACCTTTCTCTGTGGGTCTAGCTTGCACTCCCGTCACCTGTACAATTTCTGATGAGGGGGCTGTTTGGGGTGCTGGCGACTGCACCAGCATGATTGCGCTAGTGCTGGGATGCTCAACTTCACTCAATTGCCGAATTTTTCCAGTCAACAGAGATTGTACATTTTCCTGACTTTCAACTTCCTGCTTTTCACCCATTGGTTGAATTTCTGCCGATGTAACTTGCACAATTTCACCCCCCTGGCCTTGGTAAGGGGGGACGGAAGGCAGGGCTGTTTCATTCGACTTAGGGGCCGTGCCCCCGTGCCGGCCCTCTTGGTCTGACATGCCGATCGAATCGTCTGGGTCGGGGGTAGGCACGGGGGCACTATCCCTAAAAAATTCACGTTTTTGGTGAGAATGAAACCGCCCTTGGACGGAAGGGGGGTTAGTTGGTGCTGGCGACTGCACCAGCATGATTGCGCTAGTGCTGGGAAGCTCAACTTCACTCAATTGCCGAATTTTTTGAGTCAACAGAGGTTGTAAATTTTCCTGACTTTCGACTTCCTGCTTTTCACCCATTGGTTTAATTTCTGCCCATCCCGGCCCAATGGCAACAGCATTCAAGCATCCCGATAGACTCAGTAAAAACCACAGTCGCCCACTACCAGACAAACACCAACGCTTCATCGCAACTCCCAATACACCAGCTTTTTGCAGAACTTGACTGAATTAATCCGCTTTGCAGTAATATCGCTCCCCCAAGAGGTGTCAACTTAACGTCAAACCCAGTCACAGAATGCTGTTTGACTATTAAATCTAGATCCCCCCTAGCCCCCCTTAAGAAGCTACCGTGTACACACAAGCTCCTTACCAAGGGGAGGGTGCGCGACATCGCGGGTGGGGTGCTTCAAGAGTTATTAGGTGTTAGACCCAAACTCGATTACTGCAAATAGTTTCTAATTCAATGGAGGTGAGTATAGAGAATCAATCGCAAGTGCGTCTATGCCAAAAACCGCATTATGTGCCTGAAAACGACTTTCTACCAAATAAACATCCGCTCGGCGTGATACCAAACCTGCGCTTAAAGGCTTCAGCAAAGCGTCTTGGCTCGGAATAACCAACTCGGTGAGCAACCTCAGTAATAGTTATGTTTCCTTGACGCAATAACTGCTCTGCCGATTCCATACGTTTCTCTGTCAGGTAGCTAAATGCTGTTTTGCCAAACAGTTCCTTAAATCCACGTTGCAGAGTGCGATCACTCACCCCGACACTTTGCGATAATTCCAGCAATGACGGCGGATTCTCCAAACGTGCCACTAAAATTTCCCTAGCCAGATGAATCCGGGCGATGGTGTCTGTCTTCAATCGCGGCGATGGTTGCAGTCCGTCTTGAGCAGATAAGATGGGAGCTAACTGCAACGCCATTAGTTCCAACACCTTACCCTGTAAATACATCCGCTTTGTCATGCCCTGGAAAGGACAGTTGACAATTTGCTGTGCTACTCCCTGAATAGCCGCCGTAGTTTCCGGGTAGAGCAAAGTCTGCCAATCATTACCCTTTGCCAACAGACGCAACTGCTGGGGAATTTCTCCTGTTTCATCGGGGAAAAAAGTTGCCAGCAAGTCAGGAGGCATATGAATGTCAACGCCCACCTGTCGAGATTTGGGGGATTTTGTAAGCATTTTGCGTTGAATACCGCTACCAGAAATACACGTATATCCTTCCCCTGACTGCCCCCCGTATTCGTCTATGACTTTGCCGGAAAGAAGAACGCAAAATTGCAGTGGGTGATCCCATTCAGGGATTTTATATAGGACCTCATCGTGATATTCATAGTCCAAAATCGCAAGCCAAAGATGAGGGTGCACCTCAATATCCCGTAAGTAGCCTTTGCCGAGTTGCTTGGGCATTTCACAGAGGATTTCAAATGGTTCTGGTTCTGGTGGTTGGAGGCTGTTGTGGTTAGCTTCTGCCCACAGTTCCCAATCCTCTTTCATCGTCAGGGTGATGGTCATAGCTGGATGATCTCTAAAAATTAATGATATTTATTATCAATAATCTTACCGCGAATGCTCAATACCATAGAATATTAAGTAGGGCTTGCTGATCGAGATCGAGACTCGATCGCTTGCGAAACGCTAGGTTAGATTTGCTCTGCCAACAGCCTCGGTTAATAATGAAGGCTTTTTTCGGTGATTGTACCAATTGAAGAACGCAAATCGATCGGCTAAAATTGTGCAATTGTTGAGCTTGCGGTGCTGGTGCATCTATGACTTACAGCTTGAGAATTGTCGATTTGCCAACGAGTGAACGGCCACGGGAACGGCTGATGGCGGGCGGCCCGAAAAGTTTGGCGACTGCAGAATTGATTGCGATTCTCCTGGGTACTGGTCAGGGACCCGGCAAACTTTCCGCCGTCGGACTCGGACAGTATATTTTAAATCAGTTGAGTTTGCATTCCCGTGATCCTCTGGCTGTGCTACGCAGTATTAGCGTTCAGGAGTTGACGCAGATTCATGGGATTGGCCCTGCTAAGGCAACTTCGATTTTGGCTGCGGTGGAGTTGGGGAAGCGGGTATTTCAGTCGCGGCCGCCGGAAATGGCGGTGGTTGACTCTCCGCAAGCGGCGGCGGATGCCCTGAGTCAGGATTTGATGTGGCAGTCTCAGGAACGTTTTGCTGTGGTGCTGCTGGATGTGAAAAATCGGTTGCTGGGTACTCAGGTAATTACGATCGGCACAGCAACGGAAACTTTGGCTCACCCTAGGGATATATTTCGCGAGGTCATCCGCCAGGGGGCGACGCGGGCGATTATCTCGCACAATCACCCCTCCGGGATTGTGGAGCCAAGCCCGGAGGATATTGCTTTGACGCGACAGTTGCTGGCGGGAGCGCAGTTTTTGTCGATTCCGCTACTGGATCACTTGATTTTGGGGAATGGCGATTTTCGGAGCTTGCGGCAGACGACGACGCTTTGGGACGAGTATCCCCAGGGCGATTGAACTCTTATACTTAACTAATTTCATTACTATCATTAGTTATTTGTATCTTTGCCCGATCCGACGGGTGAATCAGCTCTGACAGCAGGCAAATTTTCAGGCTGGAGTCCCCCGCGAGAGCCTGTTTTGGCTGAATGTCGCTGCTGATACTTCGTTTCGAGCACAACTCGGTTAATCTAGTATAGGTAGGCTGAAGAGGTCGCTAATCCGATTTTTTTTGAGCATACTAAACGTATACTGAACCAGCACCTAAATACCCATTTATTAAGCAATTATTAAATGGGCTGTAAAATACACGGTGTGGTGATAGGAGGAGAACTGTGTTTCTGAGACTTGCAGAACAACACCGTAAATTCGTTCAAGATTTGGTAATGAATCTCCAAGCTTTAGCGATCGTGCTAGAGCATCGGGGTTATCTGGCATCCTGCTACACTTGCGGGGGTCAGATGAACAGTGCCTCATTTATGGTCAGTTTGACGGACAACCATCTGATTCGATTTTTAGTGTCAGATTACGGTATCACTTGGACTGAGATGCGGGACGACCGCGAACTCATGAAACTAGAAGGTGCAGAAGCGATTAATCAGTTACAAGAACTGGCAAATCTCGTAAAGTATCAAATCCAACCTTCGGAAGCTACTTTAGCGACGGCGCAGTGAGTGTAGCGATTGCACGGTTCCGAGGAAGGCGACGCAAGAAAGTGGGTGCTTGTCTGCTAAAACCGAATCCCCAGCGAGTTAGTTGAGAGGGTTGACGTGTTGCACAGCGATGGCTGCTCAACATAGAAGGGTGCTTTCAGACGGTTTAGCGCTCAGTCGATCGAAGTGAGCCTGGGCAGACGGCATACTATATGCCAGAAGTCTCAAACTTGGAACCTCTAGTTTTTTTCAGCAGTTGATTCTCCCTTGAGAGCGATTAGCAAAATGTAGAAGTGTGACTCCTCGTCGGCTGCGATGTTAATTTCTCACTTGGCATTCAAAAGTCAAGGAATTGAAATTAACTTTAAGCAGGCAGGTAGAATTTAACATCCAGAGTGAGGATGAGGCTGTGAAGATTGGGTGAAGCGCATACCGGAGGCTATGGCCTAGGGGCGATTCAGCAGTCAACTGCCAAGCCGGTAAGGCTTAATTCGAGCAATTAGTGAGTGCTTGATTGAAAACATCTTCATTTGTCTAAAATTCCTGGTTTGGATAGCCGCGAATTCCATGAGACTGTTGGCGAATCAATACTTTGTTGGCTTGGGGGGTTTAATAATGAACTGCCAAGATGCCAAGTACGCCAAGAAGGAAGAAGAAAGAGAAACAGGGAAAGAAAAATTAATTGCGGGTAATTACCGGAAATGATCTAAGAGGGGTGCGACGGGAGCAAATGTGGGGTGTCACCCTTCACGGATTCGCCAACAGCATCATGATCTTCGCCCGCAGCTTTAATTGACACCAATTCCATTGTGGTAGCCCCACAAAAGTGTTGTCCACCCCCTACACTCGTCCTAATTTCGGTCGCATCCGCAGTTCTGCCCACATGGGCAGATGCTCTGAACCAATTGGCGGTAAAACCTTGGCTGATTTCGCCCCCCAGTGCTGAGAATACCAAACATAGTCAAGCCTCACCAGGGGAAAAGTTAATTTCCAGTTTAACTGTTTAACCAGTAAACTCAAATCCCATCCGTGAGGAAAAGTAAAGCCAAAACCCACTCCTGCTGTTCGGAAAGCATCTTGCATAACCGCTTTCAAATAAGAGTAGTCTTGAGACTGGTCAGTCAGATTAAAGTCCCCGGCGGCAATAGTCGGCAGCGTTTCTTTCTGGAGTCGTCGCACTAAATCTTGAATTTGTGCCGGTCGGTCGCCGTAGTCGTAAACTGGGATTTTGAGAAAAGGCAAAATTTTATGCTGGCGAAACCACGGTGGGGTTGTTGAAATGTTATAAAGAACTACATCTTGCTGGTTCATTTCGATAATAGCTCGTTCCTGTGGTTCGTTCCCACCGGCTAGCTTTAACTTGTGGAAAGAGCGAATCGGATATCGGCTGAGAATCACATGGTATCCGCGCCCCAGGTGGTGCGGGTATAATGCCACCAACTTAGAGAATACTTCTTGGGCGTAATCCTCCTTAATTTCTTGCAAACAAATGAGGTCTGGTTTTTCTTGCTGAATTAGGTTAACCAAAGCTTGTGGGGATTTGTGATGCCAGCCGAGGTTGAGAGAAAAAACCTTGAGGGTTGGCTGGGAGTCACTGATCTTCGCCGACTGGGGAGAAAAGTAGGTGACGTGTAGCCAACCCAGCAGGCAGAGGCTAGCCACAGATGAAACAATCGCGAACCAGCGTTTCTTTATGAGAAAAAACCCTAGAATTGGCAGCAGGAAGATTGGCAAGAAAATCCAAGGAACAAAATCCCCCATCAAGGCAACCGGCCACAACCTGTCCCAAAAGATCAGTCTCAGAATCAGATAGCTGACAATCAGTGCTGAGTAAGCGTAGGCGAGCAGTTGAGCAATTCGCTGCAAAAATCGGTAAGGCTTAATCATAGCGCCGTCTGCAATAGCATCCTCTTACTGGTGTGGGGACAAAAAACTGGATACTGCTCAGCTCAAATTAACTGAAATGGCAGATCCCCTGCTGAGGCTAGGTAATACACTTCTCCTGTGTCCGGCTCTTTTATTTTATACAGACTTCGGGCTGGAAACAGTGATTGAAAATCACGATTGGTATATTGCTATTTATAGTAAGTTGTTGGTTAAACCAAAATTAGCGATCGCAAAGTTAGGAATCTCAAGCAAATGATCAATCTCAGCGAACTACTCGAACCCATCGCCAGTCAATTTCGCAGTCTGGGAATTCCCGAACCAATTACCCATTGGGGACACCCTGTAATGATGGGGATCGTGGTAGTGGCAATGGGCAGTTTTGTCGGGTATACGGGATGGCAAGGACGTTTGGCCACCGATAAAGATGTCGCACTCAAAAGTCGCTCGGATCACCGCAAGCTTGCACCGTGGATGTTTCTGTTTCTAGCTTTGGGCTATACAGGCGGCTTGCTGTCGCTGGTGATGCAGCACCAGCCAGTCATGGAAAGTCCGCATTTTTGGACAGGTTCGGCGGTGCTGGTTTTACTGGCTGTTGGCAGCTTGATTTCGCTAACGGGTTTTGGGGGCAATAAGCTGGCACTGCGTGCGGTTCACGCTTATTTAGGCACGACAGCCCTTGCACTTATGGTGCTGCACGCGGCTTTCGGTTTAAAATTGGGGCTGTCTATTTAGAAGAGGAAGAAGAAGGGGAAGGGGAAGGGAAAGAATGTAAGGAAAGAAATTTTTCCATAACTTACGCACGGGTAGCCAGAAACAGGTTTTTTATCGAAATACACGGCGTTTAGCCTTTGATCCTGATTAAAAAATCCGGTTTATTTGGTAAGGAGTGCATAAGTTCCGCATAGTTTTCCCTGAAATATTCCCCCTCTCAATTACTAATTAATGAATCAAGCAACGGGTGTCATCTTCTGTCTTGCATACATTTTGGGATTGATTTCTACAGCGGTTTCTTGGGGTAGATACGCGATACTTGCTTTGGGAGTAGCGGTAGCGATCGCCCTGCCAAAATTGTTGCGAAAATTTACTAAAAATTCTGTCAAAGTCACCAATAAAAGACGCAGCAGACAAAAAGAAAATCCTCTTGAAGCACCCTTAGATGCGAGGGAAGAGTTGAGTTTGTTGGAGATGCTGCCGAGAGCGAAATGGGTGTGGGCAGTTGCGGGTTTGGTGGCATTTCTAGCGAGCGTTTATTTTGCAGTTCGATCGCCCCAACCAGCAATAGATGACATCAGCAAACTGATTCCGGCTGGCGGGAATACTCAAGAAGTGGCAGTGACAGTTCGCGGTAGAGTGGTCAGTACACCTCGATTGACTCGATCCGGTCGATCGCAATTTTGGCTAGAAACAGATTTAGTTAGCGAAATCAACGGCGGCGAGGGAGGAGCAGTTGTCAACCGCCCAGTATCCGGCAAACTTTACGTTACATTGCCCCTGCTGCAAGCAACGGGTTTGTACGCCGACAATACGATCGCAGTTGTGGGTTCCTTGTACAAACCGCAGCCGCCGTCGAATCCAGGGGCTTTTAATTTTCAAGCATATTTAGCCAGAGAAGGGGCTTTTGTAGGGCTCAAAGGTCGTCAAATCGACTGGAGGAGAGAAAAAGCGATCGCAGATGTAAATCGAGTTAACAGCCAAACGGCTGCTTTCTTGGAGCCAAGCGGGATGCAGCCATCGAAAATTCAAGCGATGCGGCAGCGGATCGTGCGATCGCAGCTATCGCAGTTAAATGTTCCCGAAGGCCCGCTGATCAGTGCGATCGCCCTCGGCAAACAAGCAGTAGATTTACCTTACAACATCCGCGACTCTTTTGTGCAGGCTGGATTAGCCCACGCGATCGCAGCTTCCGGCACTCAAGTTTCTATGGTTTTGGCTTTAGTTCTAGGTTTAACCAGGCGTTTTTCCAAACAATTACAATTTAGTTTTGGCGTCGGTGCTTTATTTTTGCTTGTGGGATTAACTGGCTTTGAAGCTTCAGTATGCCGTGCGGCTTTGATGGGATTTGGAACATTATTTGCTTTGGTGCTGAACCGCCAAGTTAAGCCGCTGGGATTGCTGTTAATCGCTGCTACTATTTTACTACTGGTTAACCCTTTGTGGATTTGGGATTTAGGTTTCCAACTGAGTTTTTTGGCGACTTTGGGGTTAATTGTGACAACGCCGCCACTGATGGCAAAGTTGGACTGGATGCCTCCCGCGATCGCTTCGATTGTGGTGGTTCCGATCGCCGCTTCAGTTTGGGTGCTGCCGCTGTTACTTTACGTTTTTAGTGTGGTATCACCTTACAGCATTTTAGTCAATATTATTGCGGCTCCTTTGCTGTGGATTTTGAGTATTGGGGGAATGATTAGCGCTTTAGCTGGATTGATTTTTCCGCCTGCTGGAAGTGTTTTTGTGCAAGTCCTAGACTATCCGGCAAAGTGGTTAATTGCGATCGCCGAATATTTCTCGCAATTGCCCGGTAATTCGGTAGCTGTCGGTCAAGTATCGGTGTTTCAACTAATCGCGCTTTACAGTTTAATTTGCTGGGTTTGGATTGGGGGAAGAAACAAGAAGAAAGAAGGAAGAGGGAAGAAGGAAGAAGGAAGAAGGAAGAAGGAAGAGGGAAGAAGGAAGAAGGAAGAAGGAAGAGGGAAGAAGGGTAAAAGTAGAGTTGTTTCGCTGCCGAGTTTTTCATCTGCTTGGATTTTACCGCTGGCGCTGGTGGCGGGAATAAGTATCATAGTTTTGCCAGCTTGGCACGTTCAAGCATCTTTATTTCAAGTTACTTTGCTGGCGACATCGGGCGAACCAGTGTTAGTAATTCAAGATAGGGGAAAAGTGGCGCTAATTAATAGCGGTGATGAAAATACCGTAAGGTTTACAGTGCTGCCTTTTTTGCAGCAGCAAGGAGTTAATTCGGTCAATTTTGCGATCGCCACTCACGGTCATTTAGGTTTGAGCAGTGGTTGGGGAAAATTACTAGAACGCTTGCCAATTAAAACATTTTATGATATTTATGCTCCGAAACAAATTCACCGTGGCAACAATCAGGAATTTATAACGGCTGTGCAATCTCGCCAAGGCGTTTACTTTCCTTTAGAAACTAACAGTGCAGTCGATCTGGGTTCGACGCGGTTGCAGTTCGTGAATGCGGAGATTCCGGTGGTAGAATTCCTGGTGGGAAATCGAACTTGGTTGCTCGTCGGTGAAATGACACCGGAAGTGCAAAAAAAATTGGCAGCAACGGGAACCTTGAAGCCGGCTCAAGTGCTGTGGTGGTCAGGAAAAGCCCTGACGGCTGAGTTATTAAGCGCGGTTGGGCCGCAAGTGGCGATCGCATCTGCTAACGAAATCGACCCAGAAACCGCAGCCCAACTGCGCCAAAGCAAAATCCAGATATTCTGGACAGGGCGCGACGGAGCCCTCCAGTGGACTCCAGCAGGGGGATTTAAGACCACTCTGGAATCTGAAGAAAATCAAACTTCTTTTTTATAAAGATTTACAATCTGGCGCACTGTGCGGTAAAATAATTTTAGCTCACATCTCAAATCAATTGGAGAGGTGGCAGAGCGGTTGAATGCGGTAGACTCGAAATCTATTTTAAAGGCAACTTTAACGTGGGTTCAAATCCCACCCTCTCCGTACATTCCTTACTCCACAAGGCTTTGATGCTATCCGCTTCTTTAGCCACACGTGCAGTTTTATAGGCAGTGGTATATATGAGTGGTATATGCACCACTGCGGTATATACCACTTTTTGTTTTAACTCCACCCCATCAAGCGGGCGATCGGTCAGACAGGAGTATTTCTAAAATTGCCTCCACGTCTGCCATGTCCGCCTTAGACTTTTTGCGCCGTGCCTTGAGTTGGTTGAGCACGTCGGCCGATGCTGGAAACTCTGCCACGGTCGGAGCTGAGTTTTTATTGGCTTCCCGATCGCGCCGCACTTCCTTGAGATCTTGCTCCAACATCTGCACCTTCAGACCCAAATCGCCGTTGCGCTCGTGTAACTGATTCAGTTCTGCATCCCATTCTGTAAGTTGCTTGTTAGCCGCTTTCAATTCCTGCCTGAGCGATTCATCGTTGCCATCGCTCAGGCACTCAATTTTCCCAGCCGTTCCTCAATGGTGGCCATCCGTTCCATCACGGGGTCAAGGCGATCGGCTACAGCCTTGTCTACAGTTTCTGCCATAGTTGTAGACAACTCTGTAGACACGACGCTGTTATGGTCTCCTGTAGACAAATCTGTAGATATTGTATACAAGGCTGTAGCGTCATCCTGTGTAGACAATGTAGACAATGTAGACAGGGTTGTAGACGCGCCTGATATTTTCTTGAGAATGCGTTGTGCAGCTTGACTGACCGACTCACCATCTAGTCTTTGAGCTTCTATCCAGTTCAAGAAGTGACCGGAAGCCCTGAACGATACGACTTGACTTTGACTCATTGTAGACAGTTGTATACAGTATTTGTCTACAATAACTGATAACTGTCAACATATTGTAGACAAAACTTGTTGACATGAAAATCCCCGCATAGGGACGGGATTTAGCCGTCAATCAGAGATAACCGCTGCCAATCAGCACAGGCTTACTAGCAGCGATTTCTAACTCAGAGAAAGCTTAAAGCTTCATCAGGTCGGAACCTTCAAACTCAAACTGCCGAATATTCCTAACAGGCTTATCAAACTTGACGAGATAGCTCGTGCCAGTGCTGCTGTGCCAAATATCTGCAATCTCACCGCGAGCGCCTTGATAAATACCCCCTCCATCTTTAACCACAACTTGCTGACCCAACTGGAAAGTCCTAGGCTCCTTTGGGTGGCCACTGGTTTAGCAGGTTGGGGACTCAGCAATAAGTTTTCTGATTTTTCAGAAGGTGGTGAATTTGTGACTACAGTGACTACAGTAGGCTCTAAATCCATATCATGCAAGGATTCTGACTGTAGTCTACCCTTGACTACAGTGCTTACTTTTCACGGCATCTCTCAAAGGTAGAGTAGGAGGTCATTCTAGGCAAAAGGGGTAGATGGTGTGCGATTCGTTGAAAGGTGAATCACGGTGAAAGTCCGTACATAGCGTTTCCAGTCACAAGGCTGAACTCTCGGTCTGATAAGGGTGCAAGTCCCTTCTGCCAGACTCAGGTATGACTCCCTACCTGCCCACACCGACCGAGCTCGATTCTCGGAGAGTGAAGCTGGGAACAGGACGCAAACAGACATCTAATGTGAGGTGACACTGGTGTTAATGGGGAGTTCCGATGGTGAAATTGAGCCTAGAAAAGTAACTTAGCCCCAAGCGGGACACAGACAAAAACTCCCGACTTCACTGGAGCTTATTCCCGCCGAATCATACTATCAATATCGGCAAGAGTCCAGGGAATCCAGCAGTTAAATTGGCTCCACCTAAAGGAACAATCAATCTAACCGAGGGAACGAAGAAAAACGAACTAAGGGTCAAGGGGAAGTCGAACCCTTTCGTAGGCTAGACGAGCAGCGGAACCTTCTTAGTTCGGGTAGGACAGACCGTAATTGGTCTGAGGTGTTCAGAAAACATAAGTTAGAGCAGAGCATGATTAGACACAGCAGCAATGTTAGTGAATCTTGGAAGACGTTACCTTGGAAGAAATTCCGAAGGGACTTATTT